>JBBSIT010000576.1:0-3713 GCA_038231995.1 Acetobacterales bacterium
AACGGCTCGTCCATCAGCAGGATCGGCGGGTCGAGAACCAACGTCTGGGCCAACTGCGCCCGCTTGCGCATCCCGCCGCTCATCTGGTGCGGGTACTTCGCGCCATGCCCGCGCAGGCCCACGCGCTCCAGCCAGGCATCCGCCTCCGCCCGCGCCGCCGCGCGCCCCTTGCCCGCGAATTCCGGCCCGGCCGCCACGTTGTCCCGCGCGCTGCGCCACGGCATCAGGCTGTCCGACTGGAACAGGTAGCCGGCCCGGCGGTTGATGCCCGAAAGCTCCGTCCCCAGCACGCGCACGCGCCCCGCACTCGGCGCCAGCAGCCCGGCGGCAAGGTTCAACAAGGTGCTCTTGCCGCAGCCAGTCGGCCCGACCACCGACAGGAACTCCCCCGCCGCGACCTCCAGCCGCGTGTCCGCCACCGCCGTGTAGCTGCCGAACCGGACCGTCACGTCCTCCAGCGCGAGCGCCGCCGTCATCGCCTTGGTGCATCTCCCTGCGTTGCCGCCCATTGTAGGGCCGGACGCCGGGCGGGCAACCTGCTCCTGAAACACGGTCGGCCTGGCCGCGATACTCGGGTATAGGTGGGAACCCGGCGCCACGCCTCCATGTTCAGTTTGCCGGGGCAACGGCGCAGGCACGAGGGAGAACCGTATTCCGTCCAGCGCCACCAAGGCCCGTCCCACCAGGCGCCCCGGTGCCGCCCCGCCGCCCGGCGGATGCCGCGCGGCCGCCCGATGAGCCCTGAGGCGCCCGTCGTCGAGCCGGCCGAGGCGGCATTGCGGGCCGCCAACGCCCGGCTCCGTGACGTGCTCGACGGCATCGGCGAGGCGTTCTACACGCTCGACCGCGAGTGGCGCCTCGTGCACGCAAGCCGCAAGGCGCTGGAGCTATGGGGCAAGCGGGCGGACGAGGTCCTCGGCCGCACCCTGCCCGATATATTCCCCAGGGTCTCGGGCACCGAGGCCTACCAGGCGCAGCAGCGTGCGTTCGAGACCGGCAGGCCGGAGCACCTGGAGACGTTCTCGCACGTGCTGGACCGATGGATCGAGCTCGACGTCACGCCGGGCAGGACCGGCCTGTCCGTCGCCTTCCGCGACATCGACGCGCGGAAGCGCACGGAGCAGGCGCTGCGCGAGAGCGAGGACCGCTGGCGCCTGGTCGTCGAGAGCGCGACGGACTACGCCATCATCACCATGGACCTGCAGGGCCGCATCACCGGCTGGAGCCCCGGCGCTGCGTGCATCCTGGGCTGGCCGGCGGCCGAGGCGCTGGGCCAACACATCGGGCTGATCTTCCCACCCGAGGACCGGGCGGCCGGCGCGCCGGAGCGGGCGATGCGCGACGCGCTCGCCACGGGCCATGCGGCCGACGACTGCTGGCACC
This sequence comes from Acetobacterales bacterium, assembly GCA_038231995.1. GTDB lineage: Bacteria > Pseudomonadota > Alphaproteobacteria > Acetobacterales > Acetobacteraceae > JBBSIT01. Next base: position 1,384 of record JBBSIT010000576.1, read on the forward strand.
TGCGCCGCGACGGCTCGCGCTTCTGGGCGACGGGCCAGATCACGCCCCTGCGCGACGGCCGTCCGCGCGGCTTCCTCAAGATCCTGCGCGACCATACCGAGCGCCGGCAGGCCGAGGAGGCGCTCGCGGCCGCGCATGCGCGCACGATGAGCATCATCGAGAGCATCGACAACCTGTTCTACATCGTCGACCGCGACTGGCGCCTGACCCATGTCGGCCGCAAGGCGCTCAAGGCCTGGGGCAAGCGGGCGGATGAGGTGATCGGCCTTCCCCTGCTCGACGTGCTGCCGCTGGCGGCCGGCTCGGAGTCGCTGCGCATCCAGATGCAGGCGGCGGCCGAGGGCCGCGCCGTCGAGTGCGAGGTGATGTCGCCGACATTCCGCCGCTGGCTCCGGATGCGCGTCCATCCCGCCGGCGACGCGGGCACGCTCGTCTATTTCCGCGACATCCACGCGCGCAAGGAGATGGAGGAGGCCCTGCGCGAGAGCGAGGAGCGCTTCCGCAGCTTCGCCGAGAACTCCGCCGACGCGCTGTGGATCATGGACGCCGCGACCCGGCGCCTGATCTATCTCAGCCCCGCCTTCGAGCGGATCTGGGGCGAGCCGCGCGAGGCGATCATGCGCGACCTCTCCCGCTGGGCCGAGCTGGTCCACCCCGAGGATGCGGAGCGCGCGTTCATCGCCCTGCCGCGGCTCCTCGCCGACGAGACGCATGTCGCGGAATACCGCATCCGGCGGCCCGACGGCGGCGTGCGCTGGATCCGCAACACCGGCTTCCCCATCCGCGACGCCGATGGAGGCATCATCCGCGTCGCGGGCATCGCGCAGGACGTGACGGAGGAGCGGCGGGCGGAGGCGGCGCTGCGCAGCAGCGAGGCGTGGCTGCGCGCCCTGTCCGAGACGATCCCGCAACTGGTCTGGACCTCGCTGGCCGACGGGCAGTGGGACTGGGCCGGGCCGCAATGGCAGGCCTACACCGGCCTCAGCGGCCCGGCGAGCTTCGGCCATGGCTGGCGCGCCGCGCTCCACCCCGACGACCAGGCGCGCGCGGAGGCGGCATGGTGGGAGGCCTCCGGCGAGGGCCGCAGCGGCCGCCTGGACGTGGAGCTCCGGCTGCGGCGGCACGACGGCGCCTGGCGCTGGTTCCAGGCCCGCGCCGTGCCGCTGCCGCCCGAGGACGGCGCCGGGCTGCGCTGGTTCGGCACCTGCACCGACATGGACGACCTGAAGCTTGCCGAGGAGGCCTTGCGCGCCAGCGAGGCGCGGTTCCGCGCCATCGCCGATGCCATGCCGCAGATTCTCTGGTCCGCCTTCCCCGATGGCTGCCACGACTACTTCAACCGGCGCTGGTACGAGTACACCGGCCAGTCCCGCGAGCGGACTGCGGCCGAGGGCTGGACCGAGATCGTCCATCCCGACGACCTCGCGCGCACCCGGGATCGCTGGGAGCGCAGCCTGCGGACGGGCGAGCTCTACGAGATCGAGTACCGCCTTCGCGGCATCGACGGGAGCTACCGCTGGTTCATCGCCCGCGCCGTGCCGGTCCGCGACGCGGACGGGCGGATCACGTGCTGGTTCGGCGCCAACACCGACCTCGACGACATCGCGCGCGCGCGCGAGGTGCTGGCCCGCGGCCGCGAGGAGCTGGAGGAGCTGGTCGCCGGGCGCACCGCCGACCTGCTTCAGGCCGTGGACGCCCTGCACACCGAGGTGCTGGAACGCGAGCGGACCGAGGAGATCCTGCGGCAGAGCCAGAAGATGGAGGCGGTGGGCCAGCTCACCGGCAGCATCGCGCATGACTTCAACAACATGCTGCAGGGCGTGATGGGCGGCCTGGACATGGTGCACCGGCGCATCACGGAGGGCCGCGCCGCGGAGGCCGAACGCTACATCGAGGCGTCGCACAAGGCGGTGGAGCGCGCGGCCGGGCTGACGCACCGGCTGCTGGCCTTCGCGCGCCGCCAGGCGCTGGACCCCCGGCCGGTCGAAGCCAACGGGCTGGTGATGGGCGTGGAGGAGCTGATCCGTCGCACGGTGGGGGCGGCGATCGAGGTCGAGCTGCGCATGGGCGACGGCCGCTGGATGGTGCTGTGTGACGCCAACCAGCTGGAGAACGCGCTGCTGAACCTGTGCATCAACGCCCGCGACGCCATGCCCGACGGCGGCCGGCTGACGATCGGCACGCAGTACGGGCTCATCCGCAGGCTCGGTGCAGGTCGTTGTCATGCGGCACGGACCAGGCGTGCCCTGAGCAGGTCGAGCTTTGCTCGCCCATAGCCTTGGCGTTTAACAAGCTTGAGGTGGGTGACCTGGCCCTCAACTTGGCCGCTG
>JBBSIT010000577.1:0-3698 GCA_038231995.1 Acetobacterales bacterium
CGGGCCGTCGCTGGCACGCTGATGAGGGTCCGCGCCATCTAAACCCCGTCCAGTTTGGAAATCATAGTCCCGCCCCTGTGATCAGGGGCACGGCATCGCAGTCACCTTCTCTGGCCAGAGGCGGACAGGACCATGGTTTTCAAACTGGACGCGGTTTAACTGCCCTCCAGGCAGGCCGCGAGCGTCACGATCACGTCGGCGCTGTCGGTCCAGAACGTGCCGTCGCTGAGCTCCGCCACGGCTATCACGCGCTGGCTGTCCGCCAGCCGCATGCGCGTCGCGACGGAGGCCCGCCCGGCGCGCGGCCCGAGATGGAACGTCGCGACGTGCGGCTGCGGGTTCTTCTCGTTGAAGATGCCGATCCGCCGCACGTGCTCGGCGGGGGTCATCGGGCTGTCCACCGCGACGCTGACCGAGACCAGGTTGCCGTTGTCCACGAGCGGCGGCAGGTCGAGCTTGACCCGGCCCGGCCGCATCGCCGCCTCGCCCGTGAACTCGCGCAGCGCCGCCTCCATGGCCGCCGGGGTCGCGCCCGCGGGACGGAGCACCGCGACAGATGCGAGCCCGCCCAGGACCATGCGCCGTGTGGCATCGTTCGGATGCGTCATCCCGGCCTACTCCTTCAGCGTCACGAGGAACGCCACGACGTCCTCGATCTCGGCTGGCGTCAGCACGGGCTTGCCTACCCAGGCCGGCGCCACCCGCGTGAGCCCGTCGGTGCGGAGATAGGAGGGCATCAAGCTGTCCGGGTTCAACCGGCGCCCGTCGGCGATGCGCAGCCGCAGCTCCCCCTCCGACCAGCGCGACCCGGCGCCGTCGAGGCTCGGCGCTAGCGTGCCCTGGAACCGCTCTTCCGGGAACGGCCCGGCGTGGCACAGCAGGCACAGCCCGAGCTGCCGGTTCGCCACGATGGCCTGGCCCCGCACCGGATCGCTCGGCGCCCCGGTGAGCGACGCCGGCATCGACTCGGCCGCAGCGACCGGCCCCGCCAGCAGCGCCAGCGCGGCCGCCAAGGCCCTCACCCCCACACCTCGGCCGTGACCGTCTCGAACCAGGACCCGGCATAGGCCGCCTCCAGCGCGCGGACCTCGCGCGGCGCATCGAGCGGGCTCGTCTCCCCCGCGCCCTCGATGTCCACTAGCCGCCCACCCTCCGGGCGATAGACGCCGGCGACCGAGATGCCGTACTCCGGCGCCACCAGGCTGTAGCAGGTGTTGATCAGCCGGGGCTCCACCGGCGCCTCGCCGCGCAGCAGGCTCGTGATCGCGGCGGCGCACACTTTGGCCTGCGCGTTGGCGGCGAAGGCGGATTTCGGCATCGCGCCCGCGATGGCCGCGTCGCCCAATACATGCACGCCAGGCACCAGCCGCGATTCGAACGTCACCGGGTCGATCGGGCACCACAGGCTGCGGTCCGCCACGCCCGCGAGCGCCGCGATCCCTCCGGCGCGCTGCGGCGGGATCACGTTGACGACGGCCCCCGTGTGCCGCCCGAAATCTGTCACCAGCGTGCGCGCGCCCGCATCGACCTCGATGACGCCGCCGCCGGACGACAGCGGCACCCACTCGATCCGCCCGGGATACAGCTCCGCCCACGCCGCCTGGAACAGCCGCTGCTTGGAGAACGCGTCCTTGGCGTCGAGCACGACCAGCTTGGAACGCGGTTTGTGCCGGCTGAGGTACCAGGCGATCAGGCTCGCGCGCTCGTAGGGGCCGGGCGGGCAGCGATACGGGTTGGCCGGCACCGCCATCAGCACCGTGCCGCCATCCTCCATCGCCTCAAGCTGCCGGCGCAGCAGCACAGCCTTTGCTGCGCCCTTCCAGGCGTGCGGCAGCGTCTCCGCGGCGGCCTCGTCGTAGCCGGGCAGCGCATCGAACCGCAGATCGACCCCCGGCGCGAGCACGAGCCGGTCGTAGTCCAGCACGCCGCCGTCGGCCAGCCGGACCCGGCGCGCCGCCGCGTCCACGCCGACTGCCGCCTGCTGCGCCAGCACGACCCCGTCGCGCCTGACGCCGTCGTAGCCGAACGCCTGCGCCTCCGGCTCGCGCAGCCCGGCGATCACCGGGTTGCTGAACGGGCACGAGTGATACACCGGGTTGGCCTCGACCAGCGTGACGGCGTGGCCGCCTTGCGCGAGTGCGCGCGCGCAGGTCGCCCCCGCGAAGCCGCCGCCGACCACGACGATGCGCCCACTCGCGGCCCGGGATGGACGAGCCAGCGCCATGGCCCCCAGCGCCAACGCTGCCCGCCGCCCGATCACGGCCGCGACCCCGCGGCGACCCACTCCGCGATGGCGCGGCTCTCCGCCTCCGAGAAGCCCTTGGCGATGCGGTTCATCACCGTCGCCGGCCGCTCCCCCGAGCGGAACTCCGCCATCGCGCCCGCGATCTGGTCAGCGCTCAGCCCCGCGATATGCGGCACAGCGCCCACGCCCGGCGCCGGAGAGTGGCATCCCGAGCAGCTCGATGCACCAGCCGGCGCAGCCACAACGTCCGGCGCCGCGCCCACGCACAGCAGCGCCAGCAGAGCCAGCAGCGCGCTGCTACACCCTCGCCAGGTCATGCTTCGCGAGCGGCACCGAGCGGATGCGCTTGCCTGTCGCGGCAAAGATCGCGTTCAGCACCGCCGGCGCCGCCGCGGCGATGGTCGGCTCGCCCACCCCGCCCCAGAAGCCGCCGGACGGCATCACGATCGTCTCGACCTTCGGCATCGCCTCCATGCGCATCACCGGGTAGCTGTCGAAGTTCTCCTGCTCGATCCGTCCGCTCTTCACCGTGCATTCGCCATACAAGCAGGCGGACAATCCATAGACGAACGACCCCGCCACCTGCGCGTCGATCTGCTGCGGGTTGACCGCATGGCCCGGGTCGGTGGCAGCGACGATGCGGTGGATGGTCAGCTCCCCCTTGTCGCTGACCGAAACCTCCGCCGCCGCGGCGACGTAGCTGCCGAACCCCATGGTCTGGCTCAGCCCGCGATGCACGCCTTCGGGCGGCTTCGTGCCCCAGCCCACCCGCTCCGCCACCGCGTTCAGCACGGCGAGGTGCTTGGGGTGGTCCGCCATCAGCTTGCGCCGGAACAGCAGCGGGTCCTGCCCGGCGGCGTGCGCCAGCTCGTCCATGAAGCATTCGAGATAGATGGCGTTCTGGTTCAGGTTCACCCCGCGCCAGAAGCCCGGCGGCACGTGCGGGTTGCGCATCGCGTGGTCGATCAGGAGGTTCGGGATGGTGTAGCCGATCGCCGCCTCGGGGCCGCCGGGGTTGAGCCCCTGGAACACCACCGGGTCGCGCCCGTTCTGCAGGGTGCCCGGCGATATGCCGGCCAGGATCGACTGGCCCGAGATGCGCATGCGCAGCCCGGTCAGCTCGCCCTTGTCGTCCAGCGCTCCGACCATCTTGCACTGCGTGATCGGGTGGTAACGCCCGTGCAGCATGTCGTCCTCGCGCGACCAGATCAGCTTGATCGGCGTGCCCGGCACCGCCTTGGCGATCGTGACCGCTTGGCGCACCCAGTCATGCACCGCGCCGCGCCGGCCGAAGCCGCCGCCGAGATGCAGCTTGTACACCTCGCACTTGGCGGGCGGCAGGCCCGCCGCCTCCGCCGTCGCGGCCAGCGCCGTCTCGCCGATCTGCGTCGGCGTCCATACCTCGCACCTCACCGGCGTCCAGCGCGCCGTCGCGTTCATCGGGTCCATCGAA
>JBBSIT010000578.1:0-3697 GCA_038231995.1 Acetobacterales bacterium
GTGACAGGCCGGGCAGCGCAGGGGTAGTCTCAACCTTGGCGGGCATCATGCTCCAGATCGGCAGGATTGGTGTCAACACCCACATCTTACGCGCGATCAAGGGCCTGTACTATGCTCGCCGACCCTCATGAATTTTGCAGGTTAGCACGCCTCGCGCGCCTTGCAGGCCCGCCCGCAGTAACGCACGCTGCCGGCCATGACGGTGCTCGACATCCAAGGCCTGCGCACGGAGTTCCGCATCGGCGGCGCCTGGCGCGCCGCGGTGGACGGCGTGTCGCTCACGATCGACGCCGGCGAGACCCTCGCGCTCGTCGGTGAGAGCGGCTGCGGCAAGAGCATGCTGGCCCTCTCCGTCATGGGCCTCGTGCCCGCCCCCGCCGGCCGCATCGGCGCCGGGCAGGTCCTGCTCGACGGCGCGGACCTCTTGCCCCTGCCCGAGCCCGCGCTCGAACACCTACGCGGCAACCGCATGGCGATGATCTTCCAGGAGCCGATGACCAGCCTCAACCCGGTGATGACCATCGGCAACCAGGTGGCGGAAAGCCTGCGCATCCACCGCCGCCTGTCTCGCGCCGAGGCCGCCGCGAAGGCGCTCGCCGTGCTCGACGAGGTGAAGATCCCCTCCGCCGCCGCCCGTTTCCACGACTACCCCCACCAGTTCAGCGGCGGCATGAGGCAGCGCGTCATGATCGCCTTAGCACTCGCCTGCGACCCGGCGCTGCTGCTGGCCGACGAACCCACCACGGCGCTCGACGTCACTATCCAGGCCCAGGTCCTCGGTCTGCTCGCCGACCTCCGCGCGAAGCACGGCATGGCGGTGCTGTTCATCACCCACAACCTCGGCGTGGTCGCGCAGATCGCCGACCGGGTGGCCGTGATGTACGCCGGGCAGATCGTGGAGACAGGCGACGTGCACGAGCTGTTCGCCCGGCCGGCGCACCCCTACACGCGCGCCCTGTTCACCGCGATCCCCCGCATGGACGTGGACGGCCAGGACCTCGCCGCCATCCCCGGCCGCGTCCCCCCGCTCGACGCCATGCCGCCGGGCTGCCGCTTCCAGCCCCGCTGCCCGCTGTCCCGCGCCGGCTGTGAGCAGCCGCAAGTGCTCGCTGAGGCCGCCCCCGCCCACCTCGCCCGCTGCCACGTCGCCACAGGAGCGCTCGCCCATGCTTGATCCCAAGGACCGCGTCGCGATGGTCTCCGGCGCCGGCCGCGGCATTGGCCGTGCGATTGTCGATCGCCTGCTCGCCTCCGGCTTCCAGGTCAGCGCCGGCGTGCGCGACGCGCGCGGCCTCACCCCCACCGACCGCCTGCACGTGCAGCGCTACGACGCCGAGAGCACCGAGAGCGCAAGCGCCTGGGTGGACGCAGCCCACGCCCGCTTCGGCCGGCTCGACGCCCTGGTCAACGCCGCCGGCATCAACCCGGTGTTCAAGGTCACCGACGAGGACGAGGCGCCGCTCGACGCCATGTGGGCTGTGAACGTGAAAGGCCCGCTGCGCCTGACCCGGCTGGCCCTGCCGCACCTGCGTGCGAGCGGCGAGGGCAGGGTGGTCAACCTCGCCTCCCTGTCCGGCAAGCGCGTCGCCAACGCCAGCGCCGGCTACGCGATGAGCAAGTTCGCCGTCGTCGCCCTGACGCACGCGATCCGCCGCGAGACCTGGGCCGACGGCGTGCGCGCCACCGCCCTCTGCCCCGGCTTCGTCGACACCGACATGACTGCCGCCGCCGACTTCCCCCGCGGCCAAATGACCCGCCCCGCCGACCTCGCCATCCTCGCCGAAACCCTTCTGCTGCTGCCGGGCAATGCCGTGATCGCCGAGCTGCTGGTCAATTGCCGGTTGGAGACGGTGGTTTAGGGCGTAACCCATGCAGGCCGAATGAGGTTCGATCTCTATAAGGCTACGTGTTATAGATTCGCCTGGTGAGGGCGTGTGCGAATCTTCAAGAACAAATCGTTTGGACGGTTCGCCAGGAAAGCGCGGGTCACGGATGCAGCACTATGCGAAGCGATCGGGAATGCCGACCGGGGACTGATCGACGCCGATCTCGGCGGCGGCGTGATCAAGCAGCGCATCGCCCGCCCCGGCGCCGGCAAATCGGGCGGCTTCCGCACAATCGTCCTGTTTCGGGCGGGGACGCGAGCCTTCTTCATCCACGGCTTCGCCAAGAGCGAGCAGGACAACATCCGCGACGACGAGCTGGCCGCCTTCAAGCTGCTGGCGGCGCAACTGCTGGCCTACGACGACCCGGCGCTCGCCAAAGCGATCGCCGCCAGGGTTCTTACGGAGGTGACGCTCGATGACTAAGCAATACCGCAGCCCGGCGATGGCCTCGATCCACGAGACGGCGGAAGGCCTGCACGCTGCTGGCGTGATGGACAAGCGGACCATGCGGCAGTTCGACGAAGCCTGCCTGACGCCCGTGCGCTCCCTGACGGCCGAGGAAATCCGCGCGCTGCGTGAGCGCGAGGGAGCCAGCCAAGCCGTGTTCGCCCGCTACCTGAACGTCACCACGGGCCTGGTGAGCCAGTGGGAGCGCGGGGAGCGGCATCCGCACGGGCCTTCGCTCAAGCTTCTCTCCCTCGTGGCGAAGAACGGTCTGGCAACGGTCGCGTAAGTGTATGATGGAAGATAGTTGTGTTCTGGCCTCGTCGACACCGACGTGACCGCCGTTGCCGACCTCTCCCGCCACCAGATAACTCGCCCCTTGCCCTCCTCGCCTGTGATAATTCCGGACCTACTTAGGTAACCCTCTCAATTTGTTTGGATCGGAGCCTAATTATGGGTACAAAAATTCAGTTCCTTCAGCCAGATATCGATCAGATACGGCATCAGATCCGTGGGATACTGGACAGTTACAGCCACGATTGGGACATCTTGGCAGAACTCGCGCAGAACTCGATCGATGCGATGAGGCGCCAACCTCCCATCCGAGGCCACATAAAAATATCGATAAACGCGGCGGAGCGGACCATCGAGTTTTCCGATAACGGATGTGGAATAGATCCACAAAAATTGCAGGGTCTTCTCCGTCCTTTTGCGACTGACAAACTGGGGGTGGCTAACCAGATCGGGCAGAAGGGGGTCGGACTTACCTTTATCCTGTTTTCCACCGCGTCATTCAAGCTCGAAACACATAGCCCGTCTTATTCACGAGACAGCCGCAAATTGCCGTTTTTCTGAATAATTCCAGTCGGATAGCAGAAACCGGCCTGTGGCAAATTTTGCCACAGGCGCGATCTTAGGAGGCCAATCTTTCCAAACACTTGGTGGTTCGTTGCCGTTCCGGCGAATAAGATGGGATAGTCAGTCAGGATCGAGGTGGGCAGCTATCCATGACGCAAGGAGTTGGGTAACATCGAAGGCAGATGAGCACCTACTTGTTGAATTGGACGATATCCCGCCACAATCTAGTGGGGGTGAAAGTAATCATTACTCTTGCAGATCAACAACATTCATTGATGGATCTCACATTTGAGCAAGTCGTGTTTGCATTACGGTCTCGCACGGCGCTTGGAAATACGGAATTCATTTGGGGAGAAGGCTTGAATTGTGACGTTGTCTTCACGCACGTTGACAAGGCTGGTGTCAGACGCGAGATAGAATTTAATTGCAGATATTTGCTGCCCGTTGAAGGACTAAACCCCGTCCAGTTTGGAAATCATAGTCCCGCCCCTGTGATCAGGGGCACGGCA
>JBBSIT010000579.1:0-3694 GCA_038231995.1 Acetobacterales bacterium
TCCCCAAGCAGACCAGAGCCCGCCTTAACGCCTTACGTTCGGGGAAGTCGCAACCAACTTACCGGATGCACCACTAAGGGCCTCACCCAGCTTGATTCGGAGTCTCATGGTTAAGAGCAACGTGACACTCATGCTGCAAGGTGGTGACCGCAAGCAGGCTGCCAGGACCAGGAGGGCTGACTCGGACCGGCTTGCAGGGGCTGGAGCAAGACCGCATTCTGGCGCATGGACCAGGCAACAGAGATCGCCCCCCGGACCCGGCGCGACCCGGCGGGTGTCCGTCGCCGCATCCTGTCAGCAGCCACGCGCGAGTTTGCTCGGCACGGGTTCGCCGGCGCCCGAATCGACCGCATCGCCGGGCTCGCGCGCATCAACAAGCAGATGCTCTACTATCATATCGGCAACAAGGCCGCGCTCTACCTCGCCGTGCTGGAAGCCGCCTACGAGCGCATCCGCGCGGCCGAGCGCACGCTGGAACTGGACGCGCTCGACCCGCCCGGCGCCATCGCGAGCCTCGTGGCTTTCACCTGGCAGTACTTCTTGGATCACCCGGAGTTTCTGGCATTGCTCGCGCCCGAGAACCTGCAGCGGGCGCGGCACCTCAAGACGTCAAGCCAGATCGCCGAGATGCACTCGCCCTTCGTCGGCATGATCCGCTCCGTGCTGGCGCGCGGGGAGGCCGCCGGTGACTTCCGGCCCGGCGTGGACCCCGTGCAGCTCTACATCTCCATCGCGGCGCTCGCCTATTTCTACATCTCCAACAGCGCGACGCTGTCCGTGATCTTTGGGCGCGACCTGCTCGCCGACGCCGCCCGGCCCATCCGCCTGGCCCATATGCAGGAGTTGGTGCTGAACGGCATCCGAGCTTGACAGCGCGACACCCCGCTCCGTAACTTTCAACCAATCAGTTGATAAAAGGGAACGGGAGGCGGATGGCAAGCAAGACGCAGCGCGCCCTGATCGGCTCGACCAAGCCGCTCGTGCTGCTCGTGCTGCTCGTCATCGCCTGGGACGTGGCGGTTCGGCTGTTCCACGTGCCGCCCTACCTGGTGCCGACGCCGCTGGAGGTGGCGCGCACGCTGGTCCAGGAATGGCCGGAGTTGCTGGCGCAATCGGTGCCGACTACGGCCGCCGCCCTGGCCGGCTTCGCGCTCTCGGCGCTGATCGGCGTGTCGCTCGCCATGCTCATCGCGTCGAGCAAGCTGGTCGAGGACTATCTGTATCCCCTGCTCGTGTTCAGCCAGAGCATCCCCAAGGTCGCGATCGCGCCCCTGTTCGTCGTGTGGTTCGGCTTCGGGCTGGTGCCCAAGGTGATCGTGGCATTCCTGCTCGGCGTGTTCCCTGTCGTGGTCAGCGCGGTGCAGGGCTTCAAGTCGGTCGAGCCCGACATGCTGGACCTCGCGCGCAGCATGGAGGCCGGGCGGCTGCAGACCTTCCGCATGATCAGCCTGCCGCACGCGCTGCCCGCGATCTTCGCCGGGCTGAAGGTGAGCGTGACGCTCGCCGTGGTCGGCGCCGTAGTGGGCGAGTTCGTCGGCGCCAATAGCGGCATCGGCTTCGTGCTGCAGCGCTCGATCGGCAATTTCGAGCTGCCCACGATGTTCGCCGCCCTGGTCGTGCTGTCCGCCATCGGCGTGCTGCTGTTCTGGCTGGTCGATCTCGCCGAACGCGTCGCTGTGCCCTGGCATGCGAGCCAGCGCGGCGCCCTGCTGGCCACGGCCTAACCAAGGAGGTCCCCGATGAAGCGCCTGTTGCTCCTCGCCGCGTCGTTCCTCGCCTTGGCCATGCCCGCCCGTGCGGCGGACAAGGTCACGTTGATGCTCAACTGGTACGTCTATGGCGAGCACGCGCCGTTCTATCTCGGCAAGGAGCGCGGGTTCTTTGCTGCCGAGGGGATCGACCTCGACATCCAGGAGGGCCGCGGCTCCGCCGTCACCACGCAGGCCGTCGCCGCCGGGTCGGTGGAGTTCGGCTACGTGGACGTGCCGACCATGATGCGCGCAGCCATCCGCGGCGCGCCCGTCACGGCGGTCGGCGTGCTGGTGCAGGTCAACCCGATGTCGGTGATGGGCCTCGCCGAGAAGAATATCCGCAAGCCCGAGGACATCCGCGGCAAGATCGTCGCCGTCAGCCCCGGCGACTCCATGTCGCAGATCTGGCCGCTGTTCCTGCGCCGCACCGGGCTGAAGGAGGGCGAGTTCAGCACCGTGTCCGGCGATGGGCAGACCAAGCTCAACGCGGTCATCAACGGCCGGGCCGACCTGCTGCTCGGCTACGTCATGGATCAGTCCATGAAGATCAAGGACGCGACGGGCAAGGACGTGTTCCCGATCCGCTTCGCCGATTACGGCATCAACCTGGTGTCCTCCGGCATCATCACCCGCACGTCGCTGCTGCAGGAGAACCCCGACCTCGTGCGACGCTTCATGCGGGCGAGCACCAAGGCGGTGCTGGCGGCGGAGGCGGACACCGCCGCCGCGGCGCAGAGCATCCTCAACGCAAACCCGAAGGGCGGCCAGTTCGCCACCCTGAAGCAAGGCTTCGAGCTGACGGTTCCGCTCTACCGCTTGCCCGGCGCGCAGAACCCGCCCTTCCAGGTGTCCGACCAGCTCATGCAGGACTCGGTGGACCTCATGGTGGAGTACGGCGGCCTCGACGCCTCCGCGAAGGGCAAGGTCCGCAGCTTCTACACCAACGAGTACCTGCCCGGTGCGGCACCGCGCGGTTAATTCTGGCGTGACGGCCGCCATCGAGCTGGCCGGCGTCGCCAAGACCTACCGGACGCGCGACGGCGACGTGCCGTCGCTGCAGCCAATCGATCTCGCGATCCGCCAGGGCGAGGTCGTCTCGGTCGTCGGGCCGTCCGGCTGCGGCAAGAGCACCTTGCTCAAGATGGTCGCAGGCCTGTTGCCGCCCACTGCCGGGCAGGTCCGGGTCAACGGCCACGTGGTCAACCGGCCGCATCGCGACGTCGGCATCGTGTTCCAATCACCGCTGCTGCTGCCCTGGCGCAGCGTGCTGCGCAACGTGATGATGCCGGTCGAGGTCAAGCGCCTGCCGCGCGCGCCGCACCTGGAGCGCGCGCACGCCCTGCTGCGCATGACCGGGCTCGACGGCTTCGCGGACAAATACCCGTGGCAGCTCTCGGGCGGCATGCAGCAGCGCGCCGCGATCTGCCGCGCCCTCGTGCACGATCCCGGCATCCTGCTGATGGACGAGCCGTTCGGCGCTCTCGATGCGCTCACGCGGGAGACGATGAAGCTCGAGCTGCAGCGCATCCAGGGCCAGACCGGCAAGACCGTGATGCTCATCACCCACAGCATCCCCGAGGCCGTGTTCCTCTCCGACCGCGTAGTGGTGATGACCGAGCGGCCCGGCAGCGTCGCCGCCATCTACGACGTCGGCTTGCCCCGCCCGCGCACGCTCGACGCCATGGGCGACCCGGTGTTCACTCAGCTTGCCCGCCAGGTCCGCAGCCACTTCCACGCGAAGGGCCGCCTGGATTGAGCCCCGCCCTCAGCATCCGCGCCGTCGACCTGTTCGAGCGCCCCATCCCCTTCCAGCACCCGTTCCGCTTCGGTGCGGTCACGGTGGATGCGGCGCCGCAGGCCTACATACGGGTCGAGGCGAGAATCGACGGCCACGGCGAGAGCGTCGGCGGCGCCGCCGAGTTCATGGCGCCGAAGTGGTTCGA
>JBBSIT010000580.1:0-3688 GCA_038231995.1 Acetobacterales bacterium
ACCATCACCGCCTATCTCGTCTTCCCCGATTGGCACACCCTCATGCAAACCCTCATCGACTCAAAGCCGCCCCCCGACGTCGAAGCCCAGATCGCTCTGTGAGCCCATCACGGGCGGGAGGCAGTTAGAATTGCTGGTCCCATGGCGGCCCTGTGGCTGCCAAGGCGTTGTTACGGATTCCGGGCAGGCTCCCCGCCGTTCCACAATACAGGGGGGAAGCGGATCGCTCACGCCAGCCGGACCGGCGGTTGGACCTGGTGTCAGGTCAGCAGCGGCGCCATCCCCGGATCACCCTTCCGCATGGCGCGCTGGTACGCGTCACGGCGGCCAATCCGCTGCAGGTATGCGAGAATGTTGGGGTAAGGCGCGATGTCGGATGGCTGGAATATGCGCATGGTCGTCAGCGAGAAAACCGCGATGATGTCCGCGGCGGTGAATGCCTGGCCTGCGAAGTATTCAGCCTGGCCCAGCCGCATCTCGACCAACTCGAAGGCGCGGTTCAGCCGTCCCTGTGTCGCGAGCAGGACTGGATTGTCCGGCGCTAGGTCAAGCCGGCGGAGGACCAAGCTCCTGCCCATGCTGGGCTGCAAAGTGCCGTCGGCGAAATGGAACCAATAGCAGGTAGTCGGCGAAGCTGGGACGATCCGGTCCGGGCGCCAGGCCGCCTCCGCCGTATTTTGCCATGACGTATTCGATGATGGCGCCGGATTCGGCGAGGACAAGGTTCCCGTCCGTGATCACGGGTGCGGCGCCGCCCGGGTGCAGCACCTTGAACTCGGGCGGCGCGAGGATGGTGACGGGATCGCGCTCGTAGCGTCTCAATCCATAGGGCAGCCCCAATTCTTCGCAGAGCCAGATGACCCGCTTAGACTGCGACTTCCCAAGATGATGGATGGTCAGCACGTCGATCCTTCCGCCGCTTCCGCTCGCCCTCAGGGAACCCAGGACGTCTCAAGCAGCGTGTTGCCCGCAGCCGTAGGAACGGCCGCCTTGTGTGGCGTGGCCGTCCGGCCCGGCGCCGGCCGGGTGGCCATCAGCCGGGTGAGGTCGCGAAGGTTGCCGATCTTCTCGAACGTCTCCAGCCGCTCGAACAGCGGCAGCAGGTCCTGCTTCGGCAGCGCCCGGCGGCCGCAATCCTGGAACTTCTCCCACAGCTCGTCGCTCGACATGGGGTTGTCGCCGCCGCGGCCGATCAGCCTGTCCACCCGCCGTGCGGCCACGCGCCCGTCGCGCAGGGTGACGCGGACCTCGGCTCCGAACTGGTCCTCCGCGTCGTCGGCCATGCCGGGATGCGGCAGGGCCGTGGTCTTGCCGAGCAGCTCGCGGATGCGCGGGTCCATGTGGGCCTCGCCCTCGAAATGCTTCAGGCGCACGGCGCCGTCCAGCAGCGCGCGGGCAACGGAGTACTGGACGCTGAACTTCGCCTGTAGCGGGGTGTGCGGATCCGGGTTGTCCGTATGCGGCAGGCGGCGCGGATGCGGCATGATCTCGATCCGCTGCACGTCGTCCGCCTGCACGCCCTCCTGCTCCCGCAGCGCCAGCGCCATCGAGATGGCGGGATGCGTGCTGCCGCAGCACGGGAACTGCTTCAGCCCCATGGTCGGGCTGGTCACCTCCAGCGGGTCGGCCCAATCCTGGAAGATGCGCTCCGCGTCGTACAGGCCCGGCCCGTTGAAGGCGTTCAGGAATCCCTGCTTGTGCTCCAGCGCGGCAGGGTTGGCGTCGTATCCGGCCTCGGCCAGCAGCGCCGCGAGCAGCCCGTTGCGGCAGCACTGGCCCACGTGCAGTGGCTTCACCATGGTGCCGAAGTTCGCCTTCAGGCCGGAGGCGAGTGAGGCCGCGATCGCCAGAGCGACTGTCAGCCGGGCCTGGTCCAGCCCGATCATGTGGCCCACCGCGGCCGCGGTCCCGAACACTCCCAGCGTCGCGGTGGGATGCCAGCCCTTGTCGTAGTGGTGAAAGTTGACCGCCCGGGCCAGGCGTATCTCGATCTCGATCCCCACGACATAGGCTTGGATGAGCTGCGCGCCGGACAGGCCGCGCTGCTCCGCCACCGCCAGCAGCGGCGAGACAAGCGGCACCGATTGGTGGCCGCCCATCGGCTGGCTGAAATCGTCGTAGTCGAGCGCGTGTGAGGCGGTGCCGTTCACGAAGGCGGCGTCCAGCGCCGAGGTCTTGCGGCTGGTGCCCAGCAGGGTGCAGGGGCCCGGCGCCTCCGCCACGCCCGGCGTGCGCAGCAGGTTGACCGTGCACGCCTCCGCCAATCCCGCCAGCGTCACGCCCAGCGTGTCGATGATCGCCGTGCGGGACAGGGACACGGCTTGCGGGGTCATTTGCGCCGGGCCGAACGCGTGGACCCGCTCCGCGAGGCGCTGCAACAGGGTCTGGGCGGTCATGCTGCGGATCCTTCCATCTCCAGCGCGCGGCTGTTAGACTGCAACTGCGCGGCGGTGCGGCCGGCGATGCGGCCGAAGGTCGCGCCGGATACCAGGCCGGTGCCCGCGGGATAGTTGTCGTAGAACAGGCCGCCGATCATCTCGCCGCAGGCCAGCAGCCCGTGGATCGGCCGCCAATCGGTGCCGATGACGCGGGCGTTCTCGTCCACCTTCAGCCCGCCGAAGGTGAAGGTGATGCCGCCGGTGGCGGTGTAGGCGTAATAAGGCGGCTTCTCCAGCTTGGTGGCCCAGTTGGTCTTCTCCAGCGCCAGGCCGGACGTCGCGAGACCGTCCTTCTGTGTGGGGTCGAACCCCTCGGTCGCGTGCTTCGCGGCGGCGTTGTACTCGTGCAGGGCCAGCAGCGCCTGCTTCTTGTCGTCGATGTCCATCTGCGCGACCAAGTCCTCCAGCGTATCGGCCGTCAGCGGCTCGCTGGTCGAGTAGCGCGGCTCCAGCAGATGGACGACCTGACTGTCGAACACCTGGTACGCCTTGGCGCCGGGTTCGGCCAGGATGGCGCGGCCGTATTTGGCGTAGGTGAACATGGCACCGTCCTCGCCCTCGTCCACGAAGCGGCGGCCCTTCCGGTTAATCATCACGCCATACAGGTAACTGAGCCGGTTGCTGCGGTCGGTCAGCTCGCGCGGGGCGAAATCGCCCCAATCGGCGGAGATCGGCGTGGCGTGGCAGCCGCTCCACTGGCCCCAGGGCATGGCGCCCATGTCGGACATGGCCATGCGCAGCCCGTCGCCCTGGTTGTGCGGCGTGCCGCGCACCTTGGCGGCGCCGACCAGTGGGCCGATGTGCTGCGTGCGCATCTGCACGTTCGCCTCGAAGCCGCCGCAGCCCAGGATCACCGCGCGGCCGGCGATCTCGTGGATGCCCTCGTCGTCGCGGACCGTGACGCCGCTCGCGTGGCCGCGCTCGTCCATCAACAGGCCGATGACGGCGGTGCCGTAGCGCACCTCGATCCCCATGCGCTCGCAGGTGCCGAACCAGGCGCGCGACAGGCCGACGCCTTCATGCTCCGCGCGCACCACCAGGCCGCGGGCCCAGATAACCTTGTTGCCCTTGCGCACGCCCGTCAGCGTGATGGCCGGCTCCATCGGCACCCGACCGACGCGGCTCATCCAGAACACCGTGTCCTTGGAGTTGTCCACCAGCACGCGGGACAGCACCGGATCCGTCTGGCCGGAGGTGACGCGCATCAAGTCGCCGTGGAAGTCATCCTTCGTATAGGGTTGGATGCCGGA
>JBBSIT010000581.1:0-3679 GCA_038231995.1 Acetobacterales bacterium
CAGACGTCGGGCTTGTGCGTCACAACGTGGACTTCACGGAGATAGCGCCTCAGATCGCAAGCAGCCTTCCCCCGCGCGCGTTCGCGTTCGTCTTTGTCGATCCGAAAGGCTGGAGGGTGGACCTGCGCTCCATCGCGCCGCTCATCGCCCGCGACAACTGCGAAGTGGTATTCAACTTCATGTTCGACTTCATCAACCGGTTTGCCCTATCCGACGATCCCATAATCTCGCAGCAGCTGGACCGCTTGATCCCCGGCCGCGACTGGAGATCCCGCGTACGAGCCATCCACGTGGAAGAACAGACCGCAGCAGGTGCGGGATATCGTGCTTCTGATGCGAGGAAAAACGCGCTCGCGGAGGAGTTTCGCAACGCACTCCGGGAGGTCGGACGGTATCGGTTCGTTGCTGAAGTAGACGTGTTGCGCCCCACAAAGATGCCATGGGGGCTGGCGGCGGATAGCCTAAAATGTTCGCCGGTAAGCAAAGCCCGGAGGGTCCCAGTGATGACGCAATTGCCTATTCCATATCCCGTTCCTGCCGCGCCCGACTACGACCGTACGCTCGTGCTCGCCATTGAGCTGAGCAATGCGAGCTGGGTGCTTGCAGCCCAGGTGCCCGGCTTGCCGCGCGTCAAGGCCAAGCGGACCATTGAGCCCACGGCCGAAGCGTTGCTGGCCGCCATCCAGGGCTACCGGGAGCGGGCCAAGACGGCTGGGCGGCATGTCGAGCGGGTGGTCGCCACCTACGAGGCGGGTTGGTCCGGATTTTGGCTGGCGCGTTGGTTGGCGACACACGGGATCGAGACGCACGTCGTGCAGCCGTCGAGTGTTCCGGTCGATCGCCGGGCACGGCGGGCCAAGTCCGACGGGATCGACGCGGAGCTGCTCTTGCGGACGCTGCTGGCTTGGCTGCGCGGCGAGCCGCGCGTGTGCTCGATGGTGCCGATCCCAGCCGAGGTCGACGAGGACGCCCGGCGCTGCGTTCGCGAGCGGGAGGAATTGGTGGCCGAGCGAGTGGCCTTGGTGAACCGCATCGGTGCTGTGCTGGCGACGTTGGGTGTGGGCGAGTACAACCCGCTGCTGCGGAACCGGCGCGAGCGCCTCGACGCGTTGCGCACGGCGCTCGGGACGTCGCTGCCGCCGCACGCCCACGCCAAGATCAGCCGCATGCTCGACCGCCTGGACCTGGTGCGCGCGCAGATCACCGCGTTAGAGCAGGAGCGCGACGCGATACTTGATAACGAAGCGCCGGATCGGGCGGGCGAGATGATCCAGCAGCTCGCCACTCTGCGTGGCATCGGGGTGCAGAGCGCCACCGCGCTGGTGCGCGAGGCATTCGTGCGTGAGTTCGCCAATGGCAAGGCGCTCGGGTCCTACGCGGGCCTCTGCGCGACGCCGTATAGCAGCGGCGGCACGGAGCGCGAGCAGGGCATCAGCAAGGCCGGGAACCGGCGGCTAAGGACCTTGATGGTCGAGCTGGCCTGGCTTTGGCAGCGTTACCAGCCCGGCTCTGCCCAGGTGAGCTGGTTCCGCGAGCGCGCCAGCGGCACGGGAGCGCGCATGCGCAAAGTAATGGTGATCGCGTTGGCGCGAAAGCTGCTGATTGCCCTGTGGCGGTTTGCCACCCAAGGCGTGGTGCCGGAGGGTGCGGTCATGAAGCCCGCGTCCTGAACGGCGCCGAAGGTTGAGCCCAGGCTGCAAGGCAGCCCAGGCCCACGGATCCAAGGGAGCGTCGCCGTTGTCCGGCCTGGTGCACCTGCGCCGTCTCAAAGAGTGGTGCCGCCCTCCTGGAGCTCTCCGGTCCCGAATGCGGGACAGTGGTGGGGACATTGTCCCGCCGGATGTGAGGTTGGCAGGGGAGACCCTGCGGTAATGAGAGCTCTGCCTTGGACGATCGTTGAACCGCTCTACGGCGCTTATGCCAGAAGGATGCCGTGATGAATTGGCTTGACGGGGATGGCCCTCATGTGAGGCCGGACACCTGGACGCAGACGAACCGACCCAAAATCCGCCATCCAAAGCTTGCAAACCAGGGGCCGTCCACACATGGATGGCCGCGTCGCTGCGCTCCTCGCAATGACGACTTTGGCCATGACTCACCCATGACTACTAGGACGCTAGGCGGCGTGGACCGCCTTCGTGCTCGCCCCCGCCAAGGCACGCACGCGCTCCTCGTCGGCGGCGAACTCGCTGGCGCGGCCGGACCAGACGATGCGGCCGTCGTCCATGACGAAGGCGCGCTCGGCGATCTCGACGGCGGCACGGACGTTCTGCTCGACCAGCAGGATGGTGATGCCCTCGCCCCGCATCTCCCTGATGGTGCGGAACACGTCGCGCACGATCAGCGGGGCCAGTCCCTGGCTCGGCTCGTCGAGGATCAGCAGACGCGGATTGACCAGCAGCGCGCGGGCGATCGCCAGCATCTCCTGCTTGCCGCCCGAGAGCGTGCGCGCCTTCGACTGCCGCCGTTGTTGCAGGCGCGGAAACAGCTCGTAGGCCCGCGCGAGCGTCCAGCGTCCCGATGGCGCGCTCACTGGCGCGCTCACTGGCACGAGCAGGTTTTCCTCCACCGTGAGATTGCCGAACACCCTGCGGCCTTCGGGGACGTAGCCCACCCCCATCGCCGCGATCTGGAACGGCGCCCGCCGGGTGATGTCCTGGCCGAACAGCGTGATGCGACCTTCGCGCGCGGGCGTGAGGCCCATGATGCTGCGCAGCATGGTCGTCTTGCCGGCGCCGTTGCGCCCGAGCAGGGTGACGATCTCGCCCGCCTCGGCGGAGAAGTCGAGGTCGTGCAGGATATGGCTCTTGGCATAATAGCTGTGCACGCCCGTAAGCGTAAGGACCGCGCTCACGCCTCGCCTCCGAGATAGGCGGCCTGCACCCTTGCGTCGGCGGCGATCTCCTGCGGCGTGCCGGACGCCAGCACGCGGCCATAGTCGAGCACGGTGATGCGCTGGGCGACGTTGAAGACGATGCTCATGTCGTGCTCGATGAACAAGATGGTGAGCTCCCGCTCGGCGTGCAGGCGCTTGATCAGGGCGACCATCTCCTCGGTCTCGTGCTCGGCCATGCCCGCGGTTGGCTCGTCCAGCAGCAGCAGCTTCGGCTGAAGGCTGAGGGCGATGGCCACTTCGACGACGCGCTGGTCGCCGTGCGCCAGCTCGCCCACCAGGTCGTCGGCCCTGGCGGACAGGCCGGTCAGCGCCATCAGCTCGTCGACGCGCCGCCCCACCTCCGCGCGCAGGCCGCGCGGGATGAACGGGCGGTGGCTGATGCCGAGCCGGGTCTCGATGACGTCGTTGAGCATCGAGTTTTTCGGATCGTAATATTCCTCCGCGTTGCCGCGGAAGCCGAGGTCTTCGGCCATGAAAGTGGTGAGCACCTGGAGCCGCTCGCGGTTCGACCCGGCGCGGGCCGCGAGCATGCGCAAGCGGCGTCCCCAAGCGTCGAGTTTGCGCCGCAATTTCGCGATCGGCGCGTCCGGTTCGAAGCAGCGCACGAGCAACCACCAGCCCGCCTCGATGTCGCCGTGCTCGGGGAAGAGATGCGCGCAAAGGAGCATCTCGTCGTAGGCATCGTCGCATTCGATCTTCTCGAGCACCTCGCGCACATGCTCGGTGACCGCGGCGTCATCGAGCGCGAGGAGATCGCGGAGCGCGGCCACGCTTTCGCTGCCG
>JBBSIT010000582.1:0-3675 GCA_038231995.1 Acetobacterales bacterium
CGGAAATTGCTCATGCGGCAGGTCTCCGAAGCGCAGCCACTCAATCCGCCGACCCTACAACTCGCTTCCGCGTCGCGTTAAGTCCGACAGGCTGCTAGGCCGCTGGCAGGCTTGCTCGCCGTGATCCAACGGCGGCGCACCACGTCCAGTGCCAACGGGTGAAGATGCAGCCGGTGCGCCTCACCGTTTTTGGTCAGCTTGCTAGGCTGCCGCCACTCGGCCGCGTCGAAATCGAGGTGCGACCAGTCGAGCGCCGCCGCTTCGCCCCGCCGGCAGGGCACCGCGATCAGGAACCGGGCCAGGTCACGCCATACTGCAATGCCGAGGCTGTCGGTCGCGCGCCACAGCTTTGCCAGATCAGGGACGGCTAGGTAGTGCGCCCGGGCCGGGACAGCCTTCGGGCGCCGTGCCTTGGCGACCAGAGCGCAGGGGTTCGCATCAAGGTGCCCGCCTTCCTGGCACCAATCGAGGAAGCGAGACAAGCTGCCGAACCGGGCACGGGCAACGGACGGGTGCATCGGGTCCGCGTCGAGCATCCGCCGCACGTCCGCCGGGGTCAACTCGGATACCGGCCTGTCGTCCGCGTCCATAGCTGCCACGGCGGCGCGGGCGCGGGCCGCATCCTCTCGTACGTGCCGAGCGCACGGCAGCCCAGCACCGCGCAGCTTGGGACGGGTCGGCAACACATTCTCATAGCCGTCCAGAAGCCGGCCCAAGGTCAGGGCGCGGCGCCTGCGTTCCGTCTCGGCCGCGGCGCGCTTCTCAGCGGCGGGATTGCTGCCGGCCTTGGCTTGTCCCTTCACCTTGTTCGCGACGGCGCGGGCTTCATCCGGGTTGTGCGTCGCTGGGTTGCCCAGCGTGACTGACTGCATGGGCCAGCGCCGGCCGGTGTAGGCGTCCAGGCCCCGGGGACGATAATCGTACTTCCACGTCATGCCGGTTGGGTTCACAACAAGCGCCAGCCCGCGGCACTCGGCGTCGCGCAGCACCAAGCGCACGCCCTCCGCCCGGCGACGCCAGCCGGCTTCCACCGTCGCCTTGGTGATCCGCACCGGACCTTCGGACTCAACTCGCAGCGTCATTCTATCGCCCTCTGACTGCGGTTCCTGACCGGACATTGACCGGACACTTGCGGCGGAACCTATCGAGAGCTTACGGAAGTCTGCGGTTTACGAGAAGACCTTAAGCGCTTGAATTACATGTGTTTCTCGGGGCCGCGCGGAGGTAAGCGGAACCGAGCGGAACGGCTCACCCTCACACTACGAATCTGGGGGTTGGAGGTTCGAGTCCTTCCGGGCGCGCCAGATCACCGAGGAACTACAGCGAGCTGCCTGTCTCACCGACAGAACGGCAGTCCGACGCGCGGTCCCTCACTTCATGGGCTTCATCGCCGCGCTCATGCCACGGCCTCGCGATTGATCAGCTTCCTCTTGCGACCGACGCCCCAGCGATAACCCGAGATCGCGCCGTCCGCCTTCACCACCCGATGGCAGGGAATGGCGACCGCGAGCACGTTGGCGGCGCAGGCGGCTCCGACATCCTGCGCGGTGGCGGGCAGCGGCAACACCTTGGCGATGTGACCATAGGTCACGATTTCGCCGGCCGGAACGGCGCGCAGCGCCTGCCAGACCGCCTGCTCCATGGCCGAGCCGCGGATATCGAGCGGCAGGTCCAATCCCTCCTGCGGCGCATCGAGGAAGGCGACGACCTTCGCCACCATGCCCTCAAGTCGCATCTCGCCGGCGGTAAGGCGCGCGTGCGGGAATGCGCCCGTCAGTTCGCGGCGCAGCGCATCCCGGTCGTCGCCCATCAGGATGGCGGAGACGCCCTTGCCGCTGGCCGCGACCAGTACGGCGCCCAGCGAGGATGTCCCGAACGCGAAGCAGATCTCGTCTGCAGTGGCGTCACGGCGGTCGATGATGGCGTTCATGGCGATCTCCTTCGTGTCCTGTGAGGCCACACTTCTCGCATCGCGCCGGATGGACGGCACTCCGGGCCTTGCTTTCAAATCGAGACAGCGTCCGAGGGCGACCATCTGGCGCCGGCGGGAGGGTGCTCAGGCCGCTTTTGCCTCGCGATGGATCAGCGCGCGCTTGCGCTCGATCCCCCATCGATAGCCGGACAGCGCGCCATCGCTCCCGACGACCCGGTGGCACGGGATCGCCACCGCCAGCGCGTTGGCCGCGCAGGCGCCCGCCACCGCGCGCACCGCCTTCGGCGCGCCGATCGTCCGGGCGATGTCGGCATAGGTGACGGTCGTGCCCGCCGGGACCTCGCGAAGCGCTGCCCAGACGCGCTGCTGGAACGCGGTGCCGCGCACATCGAGCGGCAGGTCGAGCCCGATCCCCGGCGCCTCGATGAAGCCGACCACCCGCGCCACCAGCGTCTCGAAACCGGCGTCGCCGCCGATCAGCCGGGCGCGCGGGAAGCGGTCCTCCAGGTCATGGACCAGGGCCTCGGGATCGTCGCCGATCAGGATCGCACAGACGCCCTTCTCGCTCCTCGCTACCAGGATCGATCCCAACGAGCATTCGCCGACCGCGAAGCGGATCGCGACATTCGGCCCGCCGGCGCGATAGTCGGTGGGCGTCATGCCGAGCATCTCGCCCGACTTCTCGTAGAAGCGGCCATTGGAATTGAACCCGGCGTCATAGATGGCCTCGGTCACCGTGCTGCTCCGGCCGAGCCCGTCACGAACCTTGCCGGCACGATGCGCCGCGGCATAGTCCTTCGGCGTCACGCCGGTGACCGCCTTGAAGATGCGGTGAAAGTAACCGGGGCTGAGGCCTGCCGCCTTGGCCAGTTCGCCGAGGGGCGGGACCTCCTCCGCCTGCTCGATCAGTCGGCAGATGCGCGCGACCGTGCCGGCGTTCTGAACGTCGGGCGAGGGCTGGTCTGGCTTGCATCGCTTGCAGGCGCGAAAGCCGGCCGCTTCCGCTTTCCCGATCGTGTCGTGGAAGCGGACATTCGTCGGGTTGGCGGTCCGCGACGGGCAGGACGGCCGGCAATAGACCCCAGTCGTCGCCACCGAGTACCAGAACGTCCCATCCGCCGAGCTGTCGCGCGCGACGACACGGCTCCAGCGCGGGTCCAGTTCGGCCGCAGCAGCCATCCCTGCTGATCTACCTGCAACGAGCGTGCTCATCACCGATCCTCTCCGAGTTCCCTCAACTGCCGCCAGGATGCGGCTCCTTGACGCGCCGGGCACTCCGGCTCTTGCTTTCAAATCGAGATGGGGACGGCGGAGGCGGAAATCGAACACGGTGCCGCCGCTGGCCTGAACGGCAACCGCGACGGCGCCGATGCGCAACGAGCGCAAAATCGTATCAGTCGGTCGTGCCAAATGGCGTTGTGATGCTCTGGGCTACGTCCGTAACGTAGCCATAGAAAAGATGACCGGCCGGGCGGAGTTCCGTCACAGGCCGGCAGAAAGGGGAAGAACATGCTCACACCGGAATTCTGCCGTCCGCCCTCGCTCGCGCCGAAGGCTGCCCGATAGCGGCCATGAAGCCGGCGGTTGCGCGCAACCTGAACGGACGCATGCCGGACCCCGAGTTCGAGCTGGTCGAGGTGCCGAGCAGCGGTTCGTTCAAGGTCTGGTCGCACGGCTATCCGTTTCGGACCGTCCGCTGGCACTTCCACCCGGAGTACGAGGTTCACCTCATCACGGCGACG
>JBBSIT010000583.1:0-3675 GCA_038231995.1 Acetobacterales bacterium
AACGAGCAGGCGACCCGGCTGTCGGGCGTGCGCGTCTCGCGCACCAAGCTCGCGGTCTATGGGCTGAGCGGGCTCGCCACCGCCATCGCCGCCATCGTGCTGACCTCGCGGCTGATGAGCGGCCAGCCCGGCGCCGGCGAGGGCTTCGAGCTCGATGCGATCGCCGCCGTCGTGCTGGGCGGCACCGCCATCGCGGGCGGGCGGGGATCGCTGATCGGCACCCTGCTCGGCGCCCTGCTGCTGGGCGTGCTGAACAACGGCCTCAACATGGTGGGCGTGAACCCCTACGTGCAGACCGTCGTCAAGGGCGCGATAATCCTTCTGGCCATCTACATTGGACGTGAGCGCCGCCGATGAGCACCACCAAGACCAACAACCGTATGACCGCGGTCGTCTGCCACGGCCCGGAGGACTACCGGGTCGAGCAGGTGGCCCGCCCAAACCCCGGGGCGCGGGAGATGGTGATCCGCATCGCCGCCTGCGGCATCTGCGCCAGCGACTGCAAGTGTTGGACCGGCGCCAAGATGTTCTGGGGCGACAAGACGGCCGGCACGCCCTCCTGGGTCAAGGCGCCGGTGATTCCCGGCCACGAGTTCTTCGGGGTTGTGGACGACCTCGGCGAGGGGGCGGCTGAGCATTTCGGCGTCCGGCCCGGCGATACCGTCATCGCCGAGCAGATCGTCCCCTGCGACCGCTGCCGCTTCTGCCGCACCGGCAAGTACTGGATGTGCGAGGTGCACAACATCTTCGGCTTCCAGCGTCAGGTCGCCGACGGCGGCATGTCCGAGTACATGCTGATCCCGCCCACGGCGCGCGTGCACGTCATCCCGCCCGGCATGAAGCTGGAGGACGCGGCGATCATCGAGCCGCTATCCTGCGCCATCCACACGGTGCAGCGCGGGGACGTGCAGCTCGACGACGTGGTGGTGATCGCCGGCGCCGGGCCGATCGGGCTGATGATGGTGCAGGTGGCTAAGCTCAAGACGCCCCGCAAGCTGATCGTGATCGACATGGTGCCCGAGCGGCTGGAGCTCGCCCGCCGCTTCGGCGCCGATATCGTGATCAACCCCCGCGAGCAGGACGCGCTCGCCATCGTCCATGAAGCCACCGGCGGCTATGGCTGCGACGTCTATATCGAGGCGACGGGCTCGCCGGCCGGCGTCACCCAGGGCCTGTCGCTGATCCGCCGCCTGGGCCGCTTCGTCGAGTTCTCCGTGTTCGGAGCCGACACCACCGCGGACTGGTCGATCATCGGCGACCGCAAGGAGCTGGACATACGCGGCGCGCATCTCGGCCCCTACTGCTACCCGATCGCCATCGACCTGCTGGACCGCGGCCTCGTCACCTCGCAGGGCATCGTGACGCACGGCTACGAGTTCGGCGAATGGGACGAGGCGATCCGCGTCGCCAACTCCCTCTACTCCATCAAGGTCCTGCTGAAGCCGGCAGCGTAGCGCGCCATGCCCTACGTCCTCGGCGTCGATATCGGCACGCAGAGCACCAAGGCGCTGCTGATCGACGCCGCCGGCGGCCGCATCGCCGCCCAGCACTCGCACGCCTATCAGCCGGACACGCCCCGGCCGCTCTGGGCGGAGCAGGACGCGGCGGTGTGGCTGAACGCCGTCGTCGCCTGCATCGCCGGCTGCATGGAGCAATCCGGCATCCCGCCCGGCGAGGTCGCGGCACTCTGCGTGAGCAGCCTCTACGGCGGCTCCGGCATCCCGGTCGATGCCGCGATGCAGCCGCTGCACCCCTGCCTGATCTGGATGGACCGCCGCGCGGAGGAGGAGGTGGCGTGGGTGCGCGCCACCATCGACCAGGACCGGCTGTTCGACGTCACCGGCAACGGTGTGGACAGCTACTACGGCTACACGAAGATGCTGTGGCTGCAGCGCAACCGCCCAGAGGTCTGGTCGCGCACGCGCCACCTGCTGCCGCCCAACGCCTACGTGGCGCACGAGCTGACCGGCGCACTGGCGGTGGACCACTCCTCCGCCGGCAACATCGGCGGCGTATACGACATGCGCGCCCGTGCCTGGTCCGGCGAGATGCTGGCGCTGCTCGGCATTCCCCGCGATATGATGCCGGAGCGGCTGGTGGAATCGAGCGCGCAGGTCGGCACGCTGCGGCCGGAGTGGGCCGAGCGCACCGGCCTGCGCGCCGGCACGCCGGTGATCGCGGGCGGCGTCGATGCGGCGGTCGCCACCCTCGCCGCCGGGGCGACCCGGCAGGGCCAACACGTCGCGATGATCGGCACCAGCATGTGCTGGGGCAGCATCGCCAAGCAGGCCGACGCGCGCCACGGCCTCATCAGCATGCCTCACGTGTTCAATGGGCTGCAGGACATCTACGTGTTCGGCGGCGCCATCACCGCCGGCGCCTCCGTCTCGTGGTTCCAGGAGCAGCTCTGCCGTGCCGACGGCCCGGCGATGAAGCTGCGCGCGCTGGACGCCGAGGCGGCCGGCATCGCCGCCGGGGCGGAGGGGGTGATGTTCCTGCCCTACCTCATGGGCGAGCGCAGCCCGGTCTGGGACGGGCGGGCCAGCGGCGCCTTCGTGGGCCTCAGCCTGTATCACACGCGCGCCCACCTCTATCGCGCCGTGCTGGAGGGCGTGACCTACGCGCTGCGCCACAACATCGAGGCGGGCCGCCGCAACCTGCAAACACTCGACGACACGCTGATCGTGGTGGGTGGCGCTGCGCACTCCGACCTGTGGATGCAGATCGCCGCCGACATCACCGGCTACCCGGTCCAGACGATCGGGGAGAACGTGGAGGCGGCGCTGGGAGCCGCCCTGCTCGCCGGCCTCGGCGCCGGCCTGGTGACGCCCGCGCAGGCCGCCGTCAGTTGGGTGACGCTGATCCCCCGCGCAAGCCCGAACCCGGCGGCGCACGAGACCTATGACCGGCTGTTCGGCGTCTACACCGGCCTCTACCCGGCGTTGAAGGACACGATGCACCGGCTGCGGGGCTAGACCGGGGTCCGAGGAGCAAAGGAACGCGGAAGGGTGGTCGGGGCTGGCCGCGCCACCGCAGGGAGCGATGCGTCAGGGTCCGAAAAGCCGCGCGTCGAGGGCGACGGCTGTCTCCGGCCCCACCGAGATACGCACGGCGTCGGGGTGGTCTGGATTGACGATGACGTTCGTGTCGCGCCCGGCAGTGACGACGGAGGGAACGAAGAGTAGGGCTGATCTTTGCTCCTCGATCCAAGCTCGACCGAAGGCCTGTGCGATGGACGTGTCGCGCGGGTTGTCCCAATCGGGAAGGGAAGCGGGATCGAGCATCTCGCGAGAGAGGTCGTAAGGGACGACGGCTTCGACAAACCTCGCAGCGCTCGGAGGCGTTTTGCGGTTAGCGTGCACGAGAATCTCGACAAGGCAGACAACGAAGCTCGTGCCCGTGTAGATCGCCGGTAGTCCTGGCAGGTTCCAACGCTTGCCGAAGAGACGGGCTCCCTCTCCTGACCAGATGGGGTGCGGGCCGGTGACAATGCGCCAGAGCCGGAGAGACGCAGCGCTCAGAGAGCGAGGCCGTATTCGAGCGCGTTGAGAAGCTGCTCAGTGCGACGAGTGCCTAATACCAGTCCGCCTAATGACTGACACACGCCCATTCGCGAGTGCCAATTGATCGGATGCGGTCAGGGTCGTTGACGAGGAAGTGCCAAGCCGCTGTGCA
>JBBSIT010000584.1:0-3667 GCA_038231995.1 Acetobacterales bacterium
CCCTCACCGCATCGGCGGCGGGTATTGCAGGCCGCCCTTGTTCCAGAGGTTGTTCACGCTGCGGGGCACGTTCAGCGGACCGATATCGCGGTCCCAGACCTCGGCGAAGTTCCCGACCTGCTTGACGATGTTGTATGCCCAGCGATTGTCCACGCCCAGCGCCTTGCCCAAGTCGCCCTCCACCCCCAGCAGGCGGCGGACATCGGGAACGGTGGATTGCAAGTGCTCATCCACATTGGTGCTCGTCACGCCAAGTTCCTCGGCGGTCAGCATCGCGTAGTGGGACCAGCGCACCAGGTCGAGCCACTTCTCGTCCCCCTTGCGGACCACGCCGGCCAGGGGCTCCTTGCTGATCACCTCCGGCAGCAGCGTGTAGTCCGACCGGCGGTCGCCCTGCTGGAACCGGAAGGCGGCCAGGGCGGAGGTGTCGGTCGCGTAGGCATCGCACCGGCCATTGACGAAACTTCTCTGCAGCTCGACCTGATCCTCCATCTTGATCGGGTTCAGCCGCATGTTCTGCGCGCGGAAATAGTCCGCCACGGCGAGCTCCGTGCTGGTGCCCAGCGGCATGCAGACGGTGGCGCCGTCCAGGCTCTTCGCGGACTTCATGCCCGCGGCCGTCTTGGTCAGGAAGGCGGTGCCGTCGTAGAAGTTCACGCCGGCGAACTCGAAGCCGAGGTTCGCCACACGGCCCAACGTGATGGTGGCCTGCCGGAACAGCACGTCCACCTCGCCTGATTGCAGGGCGGTGAAGCGGTTGGCCGAGGTCAGCGACACCCACTTAATCTTGGTCGCGTCGCCCAGCGCAGCGGCGGCCACGGCGCGGCAGGAATCCGCGTCCAGGCCGCGCATGACGCCCCGGCTGTCCGGCAGGGAGAAGCCGGCCACGGTGCCGGCCACGCCGCAGATGAGCTCTCCGCGCGCCCGCACCGCGTCCAGGGTGGGCGAATTGCCGGGTGATCCCTGGCTCTGCGCCTGCGCCGCGCCGCATAGGGCCATGCCGGCCAGGACCAAGCCTGCCGCGCCCTGAACAATGGTCATGCAACCTCTCCCATGTTGTCATCTTCAAGCAGGCAGCGCCGGATGGCGCGGCCCAGGCGCTCGATCCCGGCCTCGATGCGGTCGGGCGACAGCAGGGAGAAGGACAGGCGCGCCGTGTCCGTCCCGCTGCCGTCCGTGAAGAACGGCGCGCCGGGCACGAACAGCACCTTCTCGTCCTGCATCGCCGTGCGCAGCAGCTGGCGCGCATCCAGGCCGCCGGGCAGCGTCAGCCAGACGAACATGCCGCCCTCCGGCCGGTTCCAGCGCGTGCCCGGCGGCATGTGGCGCACCAGGCTGTCCAGCATCGCGTCCCTCTGGGCGCGGTAGCTGGCGCGCAGCGTGTCCGCGTGATCCTCGGGCAGGATGCGCATGACCGCGTGCACCAGGGCCTGGTTCAGGACGCCCACGTGCAGGTCGGACGCCTGCTTCACCGAGACCAGCTTGGCGGTCACTTCGGCCGGCGCCGCCAGCCAGCCCACCCGCAGTCCCGGCGCCAGCGACTTCGAGAACGTGCCGGCGTAGATCACGCACTCCGGGTCCAGCGACAGCAGCGTGGGCAGGACCGGGCCGGAGAGGCGCAGCTGCTCGTAGGCCTGGTCCTCAACCACGGGGATGCCGTACTGGCGGGACAGCGACAGGATGCGGCGGCGCTGCGCGTCCGGCAGGGTCATGCCTGACGGGTTGCCGAAATCCGGCATGACGTACATGAACTTCGCGCCGCCTGCGAAGGCGCGTTCCAGCGCGCCCAGGTCCAGTCCATCGCCGTCCGCGTACACGCCCACGTAGCTTGGCTCACTCAGGTTGAAGGCCTGCAGCGCGCCGAGATAGGTCGGCTCGGTGACGATGATGCGGTCGCCAGGGTCGACGAGCAGGGTGCCCAGGAACTCCAGCCCCTGCTGTGAGCCGTTGGTGATGAGGATGTTGTCGACCGGCCGGCCCAGGCGCCCGGCGATCATCTGCCGAAGCGGAAGGTACCCCTCCGACGCGCCGTATTGCAGGACCTGCTCGCGCAGCGCCGCGTCCGCCATGACCTGCGCCATGGCCTGCTGCACGGCGTCCTGCGGGAACAGTGCCGGATTGGGCGAGCCGCTGGCGAACGAGATATAGCCGGGCTCCTGCGCGTACCGGCTGACCTCGCGGATGGCGGACGGCCGCAACGTGCGGGCGCGCCGGGCGAGGCTGGCCATCCAATCAACAGGCATGGGCGCCGATGCGTCTCCCGAATTGCCCAATGGGCTATACTTTAGGCCTTTCTAGCCTGCGCCCTTGCACCCGTCCAGGCGCAATGTTGCGCTGACGCTCAGCGGAACGGGATCGCGTACATCAGGCCGCCAGCCGTCCAGAGGCCGTTCAGTCCGCGCGCCAGCTTGAGCTGGCTGCCCTCACCCACGTTGCGCTCGAAGCTCTCGCCGTAGTTGCCGACCGCACGGACGACGTTGGACGGCCATTTCGGGTCCAGCCCCAGCGGCTTGCCCATGTCGTCGCCGGCGCCGAGCAGGCGCTTCTGCGCCGCGTTGCCCGACTGGGCCAGCTCGTCCACCTTGGCCTGGGTGACGCCCAGCTCCTCCGCCTCGATCATGACCGAGAGGGTCCAGCGCACCACCTTCGCCCAGGTCTCGTCGCCCTGCCGGACGAAGGGGCCGAGCGGCTCCTTGCTGATGCGCTCGGGAAGCACCGTGTAGGCCGCCGGGTTGCCCGACACGACACCCACGGCGACGGCCAGCGCCGAGCTGTCCTGGCTCAGCGCGTCGCACCGGCCGCTGAAGAAGGCCTGGTACATCGTGTCCTGGCTCTCCAGGATCACGGGCTGGAACTTCAGGTTGCGGGCGGTGAACCATTCCAGGGCGTTCTGCTCATGCGTGGTGCCCTGGGCCATGCAGACCGTCGCGCCGTTCAGCTCGGAGACGGACTTCACGCCCGAGTCCTTCTTCACGGCGAAGCCCTGCCCGTCATAGAAATTCACCGGCAGCGCGGTCAGGCCGATGCCGGTATCGCGCAGGTAGGTCTCGGTGGAGTTGCGCAGCAGCACGTCGATCTCGCCCGATTGCAGCGCGGTGAACCGGGTCGCGGCGGTCAGCGGCACGAAGCGCACCTTGGCCGGGTCGCCCAGCGTGGCGGCCGCGATGGCCCGGCAGTAATCGACATCGAGGCCGCGCCACACGCCCTGGCTGTCGGCGAGCGAGAACCCGGCCAGGCCCGTGTTGACGCCGCAGACAAGCTGCCCCCGGGCGCGGACCTGATCGAGCGTCGCTGCCTGGGGCTGCGCCTGGACCGCAAAGGCGGCGAGGGCGGCGACGGTGGAGAGGAGGAGCTGCTTCATGTCGGTGGTGCCTTCTCAGGAAGTGAGTCCGGACAGCGCATCGTCGATGGCGCCGCCGAGGCGGTCCACGATGAGATCGATCTCAGCCGGGCTGACGATGTAGGGCGGCGCCAGCAGGACGTGGTCGCCCCGCACGCCGTTCACGGTCCCGCCGCTCGGGTAGCAGGCCAGGCCGCGCGCGAGGGCCGCCTGCTTGATCCGGGCATGCAGCTTAAGCGCCGGGTCGAACGGCGCCTTGCTGGCCCGGTCCGTGACGAGCTCGACGCTCTGGAACAAGCCACGGCCGCGGATATCGCCCACGTGGCG
>JBBSIT010000585.1:0-3656 GCA_038231995.1 Acetobacterales bacterium
TCCGTCGTTCAGGCCGCCGGCATGTTGCCGGTGCTGTTCATCCTCGCCATCGCCTTCCACTACCTGGGGGAGGAGCGGTTCCTCACGGCACAGAACCTGTCGATCGTGGCCCAGCAGGCGGCGATCAACACGGTCCTGGGCGCGGGGATGACCTTCGTCATCCTCACCGGGGGCATCGACCTCTCGGTCGGCAGCATCCTGGCGGCTTCGGCCATGGCGGCGCTGATCGCGTCGCTGGCGCCGGGTTGGGGCCTGCTGGGCGTCCCGGCGGGGCTGCTGACCGGGTTGTTCTTCGGCCTGCTGAACGGCGGCCTGGTGGCGTTCGGCAAGCTGCCGCCCTTCATCGTGACGCTCGGATCGCTGACCGCGGTGCGGGGCATCGCCCGACTGATGGGCGAGGACACGACGGTGTTCAACCCGGACCTGCCCTTCGCCGCCATCGGCAACGCGACCGTCCCGATCGCGCCCGGCATCGGCATCCCGCTGCTCGCGATCATTGCGCTGGTCGTCATCCTGGCATCCTGGTACGTGCTGCGCCGCACGGTGCTGGGCGTGTGGATCTACGCCGTGGGCGGCAACCCGGCGGCCGCGCGCCTGTCCGGCATCAAGGTGTGGCGCATCCTGCTGTTCGTATATGCGACCTCCGGACTGCTGGCCGGGCTGGGCGGCGTGATGTCGGCCGCCCGGCTCTTTGCCGCCAACGGCTTGCAGTTGGGCCAGAGCTACGAGCTGGACGCCATCGCCGCGGTGATCCTGGGCGGCACCAGCTTCGTGGGCGGCATCGGCTCCATCTGGGGCACGCTGATCGGCGCGCTCATCATCGCGGTGCTCTCCAACGGCCTCACGCTCGTAGGCGTCTCGGATATCTGGCAGTTCATCGTCAAGGGACTCGTCATCATCGGCGCGGTGGCGCTGGACCGCGCCCGGCTGCAGGGCAGCGCCTGCACCTGAACCCCGCCCGGCGCGACGTGGCCCACCCACCGGGGGCAACCAACGAGGCTGGAGGACACGCCCATGTTCAAGATGCTCTTGCTGGCCGGCGCCGCGCTCGTGTGCGCCGGGTCCGCCATGGCCCGGGACCTGAAGTCGATCGGCATCACCGTCGGCTCGCTCGGCAACCCGTTCTTCGTGTCGATCGGAAAGGGCGCGACGGAGGCGGCGCACGCCATCAACCCGCAAGTCAAGGTGCAGATCGTCTCCGCGGATTACGACCTGAACAAGCAGTTCACCCAGATCGACAACTTCATCGCCGCCGGCGTGGACCTGATCCTGGTCAACGCAGCCGACCCGCGCGCCATCGCGCCGGCCATCAAGCGCGCGCAGGCGGCGGGCATCACCGTCATCGGCGTGGACGTGGCCGCGGCGGGCGCGGACGCCACCGTGCAGACCAACAACACGCAGGCCGGCGAGATCGCATGCCAGTTCATGGCGGACGCGATCGGCCACAAGGGCAACGTCGTCATCGAGAACGGACCGCAGGTCTCCGCCGTCATCGACCGGGTGAACGGATGCAAGAAGGTGCTGGCCGCCTATCCCGACATCAAGCTCCTGTCCTCCGACCAGGACGGGAAGGGCTCGCGCGATGGCGGGCTCAACGTCATGCAGGGCTACCTGACGCGCTTCCCCAGCATCCAGGGCCTGTTCGCCATCAACGACCCGCAGGCCATCGGCAGCGACCTGGCGGCCCGGCAGTTGAATCGCACCGGCATCGTCATAACCTCGGTGGACGGCGCGCCGGACATCGTCGCCGCGCTGAAGGGCCAGGGGCAGATCCAGGCGTCCGCCAGCCAGGACCCCTACGCGATGGGCAAGCTGGCGGTGGAGACCGGCGCCGGCATCATGAACGGCAAGAAGCCGGAGAACCCCATGATCCTGATGCCGTCCCGGCTCATCACCCGCGACAATGTCGGGAGCTATCAAGGCTGGACGCGCTGATTGCCCGTGTCGTCTGCCTGGGCGAGGCGCTGATCGACTTCGTGCCGGACAGCGCCGGCCGCTACCTCAAGGCGGCGGGCGGCGCGCCGGCGAACGTCGCCGTCGGCCTGGCCCGGCTGGGCGTCCCCAGCGCGTTCATGGGCCAGGTGGGGGATGACGGGTTCGGCCGCTTCCTCGCCGCCACGCTGCGGGACGCGGGAGTGGACGTGTCGCCGCTGCGCTTCAGCGCGTCGGCGCGCACGATGCTCGCCTTCGTGTCGCTGGGCGAGCAGGGCGAGCGGGAGTTCCTGTTCTACCGCGACCCCAGCGCGGACATGCTGTTCGCGCCGGCGGACGTGGACCAGGAGGCGATCCGCCGCGCGGACATCCTGCATATCGGGTCCATCAGCCTCATCAGCGAGCCGTCCCGGGCCGCAACCCTGCACGCCGTCGCCCTGGCCCGGCGGCACGGGGTGCGGATCAGTTGCGACCCCAATCTCCGCCTCGCCCTCTGGCCCGGCGCCGACACGGCGCGGGAGGGCATGCGCCTCTGCCTCCAGCACGCGCAGATCGTGAAGATCGCGAAGGAGGAGGTCCGGTTCCTCGCCGGCCTGGACGATCCGGTCGAGGGCGCGCGCACGCTCTGGCATGACGGGCTGGCGTTGATGGCCGTCACCCGCGGCAGCGGCGGATGCGTCTGGCTCACCCGGGACGCACAGGGCTTCGTGCCGGGGCTCCTGGTGGCGCCGGTGGACACGACCGGAGCCGGCGACGCGTTCATGGCGGGGTTGCTGGCCGGGCTGCTGGACCGGCCGCATGCGGACCCGGCAGCGCTCGATGCGGTCTGCCGCTTCGCGAACGCGGCGGGCGCGCTGACGACCCTGTCGCGCGGCGCGATACCAGCCCTGCCGGATCGCCGGGCGGTCGAGACGCTCATGGCCCGGCAGCCGCATCCTGCCTAATCCGGTCTCCGCGGCGTTTGCGCCGCTGCCATGCAAGGGCCTAGATTCGTGCGATGGATGGAGGGTTGATCTTGCGTCATGGAGATCTGGCCAAGGGGTGGCACGCCCTCGGCACCTGCGTTGCGGCCATGATGTGCTTGGCGCTGTCCTGGCCGGTGGCGCCTGCGTCGGCTCAAACGCCGGCGCGGTCGGCTGGACCAGCCGATCCGGGCGTCATCGAGGATCTCGTCGCCGCCAACCACGTCCTGGCCGACCAGGGCGTCGTGGACGGGTTCGGGCATGTCAGCGTCCGGCACCCCTCCGACCCCAACCGATTCCTGATGTCGCGCTCGCTCGCCCCTGCCTTGGTCAAGGCTGAGGACATCATGGAATACGACCTGGACGGCAACGCGATCGACCCGCGCGGCCGGGCCGTGTTCCTCGAGCGCTTCATCCACGGCGAGATCTACAAGGCGCGGCCGGACGTCAACTCCGTCGTGCACAGCCACTCACCGGCCGTGATCCCCTTCGGCATCACACGGACGCCGATGAGGGCGATGTACCACATCGCGGCCTTCCTGGCCGAGGGCGTCCCGGTCTTCGAGATACGCGAGGCCGGGGGCATGACCGACATGCTGGTCCGCAACGGTCCGCTCGGGAAGGCCCTCGCCGACGCCCTGGGGAGCAAGGCCGTCGCCCTCATGCGCGGGCACGGGGACGTCGTGGTCGGCCCGGCGATCCCGCTCACTGTGTTCCGTGCGGTCTATACCGAGGTGAATGCACGGGTGCAGGCGCAGGCCA
>JBBSIT010000586.1:0-3651 GCA_038231995.1 Acetobacterales bacterium
CGACATCTGCCGCGACCTGGGCCTCGCCGCCATGCCGGGCACCCGGCCCTGGAAGCGGCGCGGGCCTGCCGAGCTTGCAGCGCTTCAGGCGCGGGCCGCCGTTCCCTGCGCCGCCCGGCCGCCGGGGGCGGGCGTCACTCCTGGCCTGGCTCCCAGCGTTGCCGTCGTCGTGCCGCCGTCCGATAGCCAGGACGCCGGCGATCCGGCGGCGGGCTATCTGGCAGCCGACGATCTGCCGCCGAGCATGACCCTGGATCCCACGACGCTGTTGCTGCACATCGCGCGCTTCCGCGGCAAGTGACGGGCGCCCGGCGTCAGCTCACCACCGGAACCCGAAATTCAAACCGAGGCATTACTTGCTCGCCCGGCTCCCTGGACGATCCTCGCCACCGCTGATAAAGGCCATAGTAATAGTCTTTAGGAGGAAGCGCGTGAAGCTGCACTGGTCGCCACGCTCGCCCTATGTCCGCAAGGTGATGATCGCCGCCCACGAGCTGGGCTTGGCGGACCGCATCAAGACCGTCCGCACCATGGTGCAGATGAATAGGCCCAACCCGGACCTGCTGGCGGACAACCCGCTCAGCAAGATCCCGACCCTCCTGCTGCCGGACGGCGCCGTGCTGTTCGACAGCCTGACGATCTGCGAGTACCTGGACCACCTCGGGGGCGGCACGCTGTTCCCCGCCGAGCCGGCACGGTGGGCGGCGCTGACCGACCACGCGCTAGGCAGCGGCCTGCTCGACGTGCTCATCCTGTGGCGCAACGAGCGTGAGAAGCCGCCGGGCCAGCAATCGCCGGACTGGCTGGACAGCTTCGGCGTCAAGACCCGCGCGACCCTGGACCGGCTGGAGGCCAAGGCGCCGGCGCTGGAGGGCGCTCCCTTCGGCATCGGCCACATCGGCATCGGCTGCGCCTTGTCCTACCTCGATTTCCGCTTCGCCGCGCTGGACTGGCGCGCCGGCCGCCCCGCGCTCGCCGCCTGGCATGCGGGCTTCGCCGCCCGCCCGTCGGTGCGCGCCACCGAGGTCGTGGATGCCTGAGCGGTCCGGCCCGCTGACCCATGTGCGGGTGCTGGACCTCAGCCGCATCATGGCCGCGCCCTGGGCGACGCAGGTCCTGGCGGACCTCGGCGCGGACGTGATCAAGGTGGAGCGGCCCGGCGCCGGGGACGACACCCGCGGCTGGGGACCGCCCTTCCTGAACGACGCCGACGGCCAGCCGACGCGGGACGCCGGGTATTTCCTCGCGGTGAACCGCGGCAAGCGGTCCGTGACGGTGGACATGGCGCAGCCCGAGGGCCAGGCGATCATCCGCCGCCTGGCCGAGGATGCCGACGTGGTGATCGAGAACTTCAAGGTGGGCGCGCTGGCCCGCTACGGCCTGGACGCCGGGTCGCTGCGGGCGGCGAACCCGCGCCTGGTCTACTGCTCCGTCACCGGCTTCGGGCAGGACGGGCCGCGGGCGGACCAGGCGGCCTACGATTTCGCGATCCAGGCCATGGGCGGGCTGATGAGCATCACCGGCGAGCGCGACGGCCAGCCCAGCGGCGGGCCGCAGAAGGTCGGCGTGCCGATCGTGGACCTGATGACCGGCATGTACGCCGCGGTCGCCGTGCTGGCCGCCCTCGCGCGCCGGGCGGAGACGGGCGAGGGCGACACGATCGACCTCGCCATGCTGGACGTGCAGGCGGCGTTCCTGGGCAACCAGGCGATGAACTGGCTGCTGTCCGGCCGCGCGCCGCAGCGCGGCGGCAACCGCCACCCGAACATCCAGCCGCAGGACGTGTTTTCCTGCGCCGACGGGCACCTGGTGCTGGCGGTCGGCAATGACGGGCAGTTCGCCAAGCTGTGCCAAGCGTTGGGCCGCGCCGAGTGGGCCGCCGACGAGCGGTTCAGCACGAACGCCGCCCGGGTGCGCAACAACGCCGCCCTGACGCCGCTGCTGACGGAGCGGTTCCGGGACTTCCCGCGCGCGGAGCTCGCCGCCACGCTCGAAGCGGCCGGCGTCCCCTGCGCGCCGATCAACGACATCCCCGCCGTGTTCGCCGATCCGCAGGTGCAGCACCGCGGCATGCTGCAGCACCTGCCGCACCCGCGGGCCGGCACGGTGCCGCAGGTCGTCAGCCCGCTCCGCTTCGAGGGCGCATCCCTGCGGTTCGACCGCGCGCCCCCGCTGCTGGGCCAGCACACCGCCGAGGTGCTGGCCGAGATCGGCTGGGACGCGGACCTGGCCGGCCTGTCCGCGCGGGGCGTGATCTGATGCGCCGCCTGCACTTCCCGACGCCGGAGGAAATGTCCCCCGAGCAGCGCGGCGTGCACGATGCGGTGGTCAGCGGCCCGCGCGGCGCGATGATCGGCCCGCTGCGGGCGGCGATCCACAGCCCGGAGCTGGCGCGGCGCTGGTCCGACCTCGGCGAGTTCCTGCGGTTCGGCAGCTGCCTGCCCAAGCGCGTGACGGAGCTGGCGATCCTGGCGACCGGCCGGCGCTGGACCAGCCAGGTGGAGTGGTGGGTGCATGCCCGCGCCGCCGCCGAGGCCGGGGTGCCGGCCGACGCGATCGAGGCGATCCGCCGAGCAGAGGCTCCGGCCCTGCCCGACGCCGACGACGCCGCGGCGTACGAGTTCGCCCGCCAGCTGCAGCTCACCGGGCAGGTGGAGCTGTCCGCCTACCAGGCGGTGGAGCGGCGCTGGGGGCCGCGCGGCGTCGTCGAGCTCACGGCGGTGATCGGCTATTATACGATGGTGTCCATGACCCTGAACGCACACGATATCCCGCTGCCGGATGGCGTCGAGGCGCCGCTGCAGCCGATGCCGGGCCACGACCTGGCCCCCCTCGCGGCAGCCAAGCCATGATCGACGGCCTGGAACGCTTCGGCGTAATGCTGGACCAGGGCGTCGCCACGGTGACGATGCAGGCGCCCCCGGTGAACGCGCAGGACCGGCGCTTCCGCGAGGAAGCGGTGCGCGTGTTCGACGTGCTGTCCGACACGCCGGACGCGCGCGCCATCGTGCTGACCGGCGCCGGGCGCGTCTTCTCGGCCGGTGCGGACCTGCGGGAGCGGCCGAACCTCGCCGGCGAGCCCGGCGCCTACCCGCGGCACAACCGTCTCGTCCGCGCTTCGTTCGACGCGGTGATGGAGTGCGCCAAGCCGGTCGTCGCCGCCATCAACGGCCCGGCCATCGGCGCGGGCTGCGTGCTGGCGCTGTGCTGCGACGTGCTGCTGGCGGCCGAGGAGGCGTTCCTGTCCATGACCGAGGTGGATGTGGGCCTGGCCGGCGGCGTGCGGCATGTGCTGCGCTTCTTCGGGCAGAGCGACGCGCGGCGGATGATCTACACCGCCCGCCGCATCCCGGGGCCGGAGCTGCTGCGGATGAACGTGGTCTCCGCATGCGTGCCGCGCGACCAGCTCATGGGCGAGGCGATGGCGGTCGCGCGCGAGATCGCGGCCAAGCACCCAGGCGCCGTGCAGGCCGCAAAGCGTAGCTTCAATCTCACGGAGGAGATGCCGCTGCGCGACGGCTACCGCTACGAGCAGAGCCAGACCGTGGCGCTGTCCGGCACCGAGGACACGAAGGAGGCCCAGCGCGCCTTCGCCGAGAAGCGCCCCCCGGTGTTCCGGGGGCGCTGACAAGGACAGGGCCGCCCCTCACC
>JBBSIT010000587.1:0-3642 GCA_038231995.1 Acetobacterales bacterium
CCCGCCGGACCGACCCAGTGCCTACCGGGATGGGGTCTACCCCCGCATCCCCGCCCGCTGCCGCACCAGCGCCAGCACCGCGCGGCTGATCGGCATCTCCACGTCCACCCAGCCGGCCAGCTCGACCACCGCGCCCAGCAGCGCCTCGATCTCCAGCGGCCGGCCCAGCTCCAAATCCTGCAGCATCGACGTGCGGTGCCGGCCCACTTCGGCGGCGCCCTCGATCCGCTTGTCCACGTCGATCGCGAAGCGGATGCCGAGGCCCTCCGCCACCGCCTGTCCCTCCAGCATCATCGCGCGCGCGACGGCGCGGGTGCCGGGGTCGCCGGTGACCACGTCCAGCGTCGCGGTGGTCAGCGCGCTGATCGGATTGAACGCCATGTTGCCCCACAGCTTCACCCACATCTCGTCGCGGATGCGCGGCCGCACCGGCGCCTTCAGCCCGGCGGCGATCATCAGCGCGGACAAGGCCGCTGCCCGCTCGCTGCGGCTGCCGTCCGGCTCGCCCAGGCTGAAGCGGTCGCCATAGCTGTGCGCGACGCCGCCGGGCTCGGCGATCTCGGCCGCGGGATAGACGATGCAGCCCAAGGTCTGTGCCGGCGGCAGCGCGTCCCACAAGGCGCCGGACGGATCGACCGACTCGACCCGGCGCCCGCCGAACGGCTCCGCCAGCCCGTAGGTGTACCACCAGGGAATGCCGTTGACCGCAGCGGCGATGGTGGTCCCCGGCCCGATCAACGGCCGCAACTGCGGCAGCGCGGGTTCCAGCGAGTGCGCCTTGAGCGTCAGGAACAGGTAGTCCTGCGGCCCGATCTCCGCCGGGTCGGACACGGCGCGCGGATGGGTGACGACCCGCTCGCCGCCGCTGTCGAGCGCCAGGCCGCGCGCCTGCATGGCCGCCAGATGCCGCCCGCGCGCGACGACCGACACCGGGGTGCCCGCCTGTTCCAGCCGCGCCGCCAGGAAGCCGCCGATCGCCCCGGCGCCGAACACGCAGATGCTGGGCACTTCTATCCGACCAAGCCGAGCTTCGCAGCCAAGCCGATGCGCTGCACCTTCCCCGTCGCGCCCTTTGGGATGTCGTCCATCACCAGCACGCGCCGCGGCACCTTGTAGGCGGCGAGGCGGGTGGCGCAGAAATCGCGTATCTCCGCCTCCGTCACGGTCGCGCCGCCATGCGGCACCACGATCGCGCCGACCTCTTAGCCCAGCTTGTCGTGCGGGATGCCGAAGGTGCAGACCTGCGCCACGCTGGGGTGGTCGAGCAGCACGACGTCCACTTCGAGCGGGCTGATCTTCTCGCCGCCGCGGTTGATCTGCTCCTTGAGCCGCCCGGTGAGGAACAGGTAGCCCTCCTCGTCCATCCGACCCTGGTCCCCGGTGCGGAACCAGCCGGCGGTGAAGGCCTTCTCGTTCGCCGCCGGGTTGTTGTCGTAGCCCGGCGTCACGTTGGGGCCGCGGATCACCACCTCGCCGACCGAGCCCTGCGGCAGGATCGTCCCGGCGTCGTCCATCACGGCGATCTCCGGCCCGGCGGCCATGCCCACCGCGCCGGGCTTGCGCGCACGCGGCGGCAGCGAGTTGGACGCCATCTGGTGCGACGCCTCCGTCATCCCGTAGGCCTCGATCACCGGCGCGCCGAACACCGCCTCCAGCTCCGCCATCACCTGCGGCGGCAGCGAGGCCGAGGAGGAGCGGATCAGCCGCAGCCCGGCCGCCCGCGCCCGCTCCGGGTGGGCGCGCATCCGCATCAGGATCGCCTGGTGCATCGTCGGCACCGCGCTGTACCAGCTCGGCTGCACCGCCTCCAGCCACTCGCCGAACTTGAACGCGTTGAACCCCGGCGTGCAGCACACCGCAGCCCCCGCCGACAGCGAGGACAGCACGGCGCCGATCAGCCCGTGGATATGGAACAGTGGCATCACGTTGAGGCAGGTATCCGCGGGCGACAAGCCGAGCGTCGCCGCGATATGCCCGGCCGAGGCCGCGAGGTTGCGGTTGGTCAGCGGCACGATCTTGGGCCGCGCGGTGGTGCCGGTGGTGTGCAGCACGAGCGCCGGGTCGTCCGGCTCGGCGGGGCCGGGGCGGGCCGCAGCCGCCGCCGGCAGCGCCGCCGCATCGAGCCGGAACGCGCCGGCCGGGCCGGCCGCGTCCGGGTGCAGCGCGATCACGGGGATGCCGAGCCGGGCGGCCACGTCGCGCACCGGGCTCTCGTCGCCATCGAGCAGGATGACGGCGCGCGGCTTCAGGTCCGACAAATAGAAGTCGAACTCGTCCGTCTTGTAGGCAGGATTGAGCGGCGCCGCGGTGGCGCAGGCGGCGACCCCCACGAAGCAGGTCGCCATGTCCGGCCCGTTCGGCAGCACGATGCCCACCCGGTCGCCCCGGCCGATGCCGGCACCGTTCAGCACCTCCCGCACGGCATCCGTGAGCAGCCGCAGGCCCGCCCCGTCCAGCCACGGGCGCCCGGGCGCCCCGATCGTCCGCGACGACGCATTGGCCGTCACGATCTCCCACACCGAAGCCGTCATCTCAGTCCAGTTCCCCGTTGCCGCCGCGAGCATAGCGCGGTGCTTCGGCTGCGCCTACTCGGCTGGCTGCACGGCCGCGAGCACCACCGGCTCGGGCACGGCCCGCCCGATGCGCTTCAGCACGAACAGGGCGAGCAGAGCCGCGACCGCGTTGAACGCGCTGGCGACGTAGAACACCGCCGTCCAGCCATAGGCTGCCTGCACGTAGGCGGACAGGGGAACCAGCAATGCCGCCGTGCCCTTGGCGGTGTAGAGCAGGCCGTAATTGGCCGTGGCGTGCCGCGCGCCGAACCGGTCGCTGCACGCGGCGGGGAACAGGCTGTAGATCTCGCCCCATGCGAAGAACACCAGCCCGGTCAGCACCACGAACAGCACCGGGTCATGCCCGACGAGCATCAGCGCCGCGATCCCTATGGCTTCCAGCAGGAACGCGATGAACATCGTGTTCTCGCGGCCGATATGGTCCGATACCCAGCCGAAGAACGGCCGGGTCAGCCCGTTCAACACCCGGTCGATCGACAGCGCGAAGGTCAGCGCCGGCAAGGTCAGCCCCAGCAGGCTCACGTTCTGGCCCGCGACGCCGAAGTCCTTGGCGATGGAGGCGAGCTGCGCCGTCACCATCAGCCCGCCAGCGCAGACGAGCACGAAAATCAGGTACATGGTCCAGAATGCCGGCTCCCGCAGCACCTGCCGCGGCGTCAGCGCCGCCACCGTGCCGTCATGCGCGCCCAGCACCTTCTGCGGCGGGCGGCGCAGGAACAGCGACGCCAGCAGCACCACCGCGCCCTGGCCGAGCCCGAACGCCAGGAACGCCGACTGGTAGCCGTGCAGCGCGATCCAGTTGCTGATCGGCACGATCGTCAGCGCCGACCCGGCGCCGAACCCCGCTGCCGTGACGCCCGCCGCGAAGCCGCGACGGTCCGGGAACCACTTCACCGCGTTGCCCACCGCCGTGCCATAGACGAACCCGGGTAACCGGGGCAAAAGTCCGGGCACGCAGGTGCAGCAGAACAAAGGTCGGAGTTGGCGTCCCACTCTACAGGTCTGAGTTTGCATTCTATTTTTGGTTCGGAAAGCGGTACAGATCGGCTGCCGTTCCGTCTTTGCCCGG
>JBBSIT010000588.1:0-3639 GCA_038231995.1 Acetobacterales bacterium
CCGTCGGGGCGGAAGTCGCAATCCGCGTCCAGCACCGTGGTGCGCTCATGGAAGCCGATGCTGTGGTTGGAGCTGGCGAACACCACGCGCGCCCGCTCGCGGCGGGCGGCTTCATAAACATGATACGCGCCGCGGATATTAGGCCCCAGCACCGTCTCGAACGGCTGCTCCACGCTGATGCCGCCGAGATGCAAGATGGCGCCGCAGCCCTCGGCCAGGCGCAGGATGGTCACGCCGTCCTCGAGATCGGCGCGGACGAAGCGGGCGCCGTCCGGCACCGGGTCAGGGAACGGCGCGATGTCGGTCAGCACCAGCCGCCAGCCAAGGCCGGCGAGGCGGCGGACGAGCTGGCGGCCGAGCGCGCCGCTCGCCCCGGTCAGCAGCACGGGGCGGTCTGGGGTCTCGGTCATGATGGTCCCTCTCTAGTTGTCCGCGAACAGGCTGACCGGACTGCCCGCGACGGGCGCCCTCATGCGGTGCAGCCCGCCGGACTGTGGGGCGCGCGCCAGGGTCTCCTCGTCCTTCCCCTCGCGCAGCGACGTCGTATAGAGCGAACCTTCCGCGAAGCACGGCATGGTGGGCGAGGGCACCGGCATCGGCACCTTCTGCATCAGCCGGCCCTCGGGCGAGAAGCGGTTCAGGCAGCCGGCCGACACGCCGGCGGACCAGTAGCAGCCCTCGGCGTCCGTGGCGCCGCCGTCGGGACGGCCTTCCTCGTCCGTCAGCGTGACGAAGCGGCGGCGGTTGGAGATGCGGCCCGTGGCCGGGTCGAAGTCCCAGGCCTCCACG
Organism: Acetobacterales bacterium; assembly: GCA_038231995.1. Classification (GTDB taxonomy): domain Bacteria; phylum Pseudomonadota; class Alphaproteobacteria; order Acetobacterales; family Acetobacteraceae; genus JBBSIT01. The sequence goes on from JBBSIT010000588.1 coordinate 790, forward strand.
ATGCCGGGCGTGGTGTCGGAGTGGTACATCGTGCGGCCATCCGGCGACCAGGCCAGGCCGTTGCTGATGGAATAACCCTCCGACTTGCGCTCGATGCGGCCGTCCGGCGTGACGCGATACAGCGATGCCGTGGCCTCGCGCGGCTTGCGCGTGTCCATGCTGCCGACCCAGAAGGCGCCGTCCGGGCCGACCTTGCCGTCGTTGAGCCGGTTGGTGTCGGGCTCGTCCACGGAGGGTGTCAGGTCCTGCATCCGCGCGGTCTCCGGGTCCCACAGCACGACGCGGCGCCGCAACGCGACGACCAGCCGGCCGGAGCGGCAGAGGCCGAAGCTGGCTACGACCGCAGGGTCCGCGCCGTCGCGCAGGTCCCAGGTGGTGCGCGCGCCGCTGTCGGGCGCCAGGGCGAAGATGCGGCCGGCGGGGATGTCGCAGAACATGACCCGGCGGCGGGCCGCGTCCCACGATACGCTCTCGGCGGTGGTGCAGCGCGTGTCCCAGACCAGCTCGATGGGTTCATTGATGCCTTGGTTCATGGGCCGTATCCTTCCGCGCGCTTGCCGCCGGGTCAACCAGGCGGCAGGCTGCACCTCATGCAGACCCTCGCCGGCGCGGCCGCCGCCCTCAACCTCGGCCAGACAACATCGCGTGCGCTGGTGGATCAGGCGCTCGCCGCCATCGCCGACCCGGCCGGCGAGGGGGCGCGCGCCTTCGTCACCGTCTATGCCGACCACGCCCGCGCGTCGGCGGACGCGATGGACGCGCTGCGCCGGGTCGGGCGGGCGCCGGGTCCGTATGCGGGCGTGCCGATCAGCCTCAAGGACCTGCTGGATGTGGCCGGCGAGGTGACGACGGCGGGCAGCCGCGTGCTGACGGACCGGCCGCCCGCGGCTGCGCACGCCCCGGTGGTCGCGCGGCTGCTGGCGGCCGGGTTCGTGCCGGTGGGGCGGACCAACATGACGGAGTTCGCCTTCTCCGGGCTGGGCATCAACCCGCATTACGGCACGCCGCTGAGCCCGTGGGACCGCACGACGGGGCGCATCCCGGGCGGCAGCAGCTCGGGCGCGGCCGTATCGGTGGCGGACGGCATGGCGATGACGGCGATCGGCACCGACACGGGCGGGTCCTGCCGCATCCCGGCGGCATTCTGCGGCATCGTCGGCTACAAGCCGACGGCGCGGCGCGTGCCGATCGCGGGCGCCGTGCCGCTGTCGACCACGCTGGACAGCATCGGGCCGCTGGCGGCGAGCGTCGCCTGCTGCGCCGCGGTCGATGCCGTGCTGGCGGGGGAGGACCCGGCGCCGCTGCCGTCCCTGTCGGTCGCCGGGCTGCGGCTGGCAGTGCCGACCAACCTGATGCTGGACGGGATGGACGCGACGGTGGCTGCGACGTTCGAGCGGGCGCTGCGGCGGCTGGCCGACGCCGGGGCGCGGGTGGAGCACCGCCTGTTCCCGCAGTTCGAGCGGATTATGGCGGCGAACGCGCGGGGCGGGTTCGCGGCGGCGGAGGCGCATGCGTGGCACCGCGCGCTGCTGGCCGAGCGCCCCGGCGAGTACGACCCGCGCGTGCGGGTGCGCATTGAGCGGGGGGCGGCGATGCTGGCGGCGGACTACGTGGATTTGCTCGCGGCGCGCCGGGCCATCATCGCGGACATGGACCGGGCGACGGCGCCGTATGACGCGCTGGCGATGCCGACCGCGCCGGTCGTGCCAGCCCGGGTCGCCGGGCTGGAGGACGAGGCCGAATATACCCGCGTCAACGCGCTGGTGCTGCGCAACGCGGCGTTGGGCAATTTCCTGGACCGCTGCGCCATCAGCCTGCCGGCGCACCGGCCCGGCGAGGCGCCGGTCGGCCTGATGCTGATGGGCGAGACGGGCGGGGACCGCCGGCTGCTCGCCCTCGCCGCCGCCGTAGAAGCAACCCTCGCGGAGTAGAACCCATGCGCCTGATACGACCCATGCGCTTTATACAAATCGTCGCCCTGCTGCTAGTGGCGGCCCTGCCCGCCCACGCACAGAGCGTGCTGGACACCATCCTGGCCCGCGGCACCCTCCGGGTCGGGCTGACCGGGGATTACCGGCCGTTCTCGCTGCCGGACAAGCAGGCCGGCCGCTACGAAGGCATCGACGTGGACATGGCGGAGGGGCTGGCGAAGGCGCTGGGCGTCAAGCTGGAACTGGTGGCCACGAGCTGGCCGACGCTGATGGCGGATTTGCATGCCGGGAAATACGATATCGGCATGGGCGGAATTTCCGTCACGCTGGAGCGGGCCAAGAGCGCGTTCTTCTCCACGCCCGTGATGCGCACGGGCAAGGCGCCGATCGCGCGCTGCACCGACCAGGCGCGGTTCACCTCGCTCTCCGAGATCGACAAGCCCGGCGTGTGCGTCATCGTCAACCCCGGCGGCACCAACGAGCGGTTCGCCCGCGCCAATTTGCGCCAGGCCGAGATCGTCGTGTTCCCGAACAACGCCGAGATCTTCGGCGAGCTGGCGGCCGGCCGCGCCGACGTGATGATGACCGACGCGGTCGAGACCCGGCTGCAGCAGAAGCTCCGGCCGGAGCTATGCGCCATCAACCCGGATCAACCGTTCGACTTCAGCGAGCTGGCCTACCTGCTGCCGCGGGATGAGGCGCTGAAGCAATTCCTGGACCAGTGGCTGCACCTGCAGGCCGAGACGGGCGAGCAGCGGCGGCTGACGGCGAAGTGGCTGAATTAAACCACGTCTAGCTTGAGACCCGTAGTTTCTCCTCCTCGGGATCGAGGTGGTCCTTGACCCAGAGGCGATCGGCGACGGCGCAAGCATCCCGGTTGACCTGCGCCTCGAACGCGGCGACGCGCCGGGTCAGGTCC
>JBBSIT010000589.1:0-3637 GCA_038231995.1 Acetobacterales bacterium
CCGACGGGGCGCCCGGCTCGGATCATCCGGGTGGGGCGGAGCGGGACGGGATGCGTCCGCGCTCGTGACGGCGGGAGGGATATCAGCCGCCCGGCGGGGCGGATGTGCGCCCGGTCACACCGGGCGGCTCAGAACTTGCCGTGAGGCCGGCAAGCAGGGCGACGGCCTACAGAAAATAATCGAGCAGCCGTGCGCTCCACTGGCCGATGCGGTCCGGCAAGGGCCGCTGTGCCCAGGCGGCCGGGTCGATCGTGCGGGAGCCGGCGACATCGTCGGCGAACATGGCCTCCATCGCCCGGCCGAACCCCTCGTCGAGGACGTTCGCGTCCGCTTCCTGGTTATGCACGACGCTGTGCCAATCGAGGTTGGACGAGCCCACGGCGGACCATGCGCCGTCGATCACCGCCGTCTTCGTGTGCAGCACCCGGCCCTGCCGCTCGTGGATGCGCACGCCGGCGGCGAGCAGGACCGCGTAGTGCGAGCGGCCGGCCGCCATGGCGATAGTGCTGTCGCTGTAGGCAGGCACCACCACCTGCACATCGACCCCGCGCCGCGCCGCCTGGGTCAGGGCGCGCGCGAGGTCGGGCGTGGGCACGAAGTAGCCCGTCGTGAGGTGCACCGAGCGTTGCGCCAGGCCGATGGCCGAGAGCAGCGTGCGGTGGATCAGCGGCCGGCTGGTCGCGGGGTCCCCGTCCACGGCCTGCACCAGCACGCCCCCGGGCGCGGGTGCGGGCGGCGCCGGCGCCAGTGGCAAAGGCGGGCCGCCCTGCTCGCGCCAGGTCCGCTCGAACAGGCGTTGAAATTGCCCGGCAGCCGGGCCGCGGATGCGCACGCTGGCGTCGCGCCAGGCCATCTTGTCCGGATCGGTGGAGCCCGGTGCGTCGCCGGGCCGGTTGCGATAGACGCCATCGATGTTGACGCCGCCGACGATCACCACCGCGCCGTCAACGACCAGCATCTTGCGGTGGTCGCGCCAGTTGAGGTCGGGTCCGGCCGGGTTGAACTCCAGCACGCGCACGCCGCCCTGGCGCAGCGCATCGAACAGCGCGGACGGAGCCGAGACGCTGCCCCAGGCGTCGAAGATCAGGTTGACCTCCACGCCCTCGGCCCGCTTGGCCAGCAGGAGCTGCGCGAAGCGGGCGCCCTCCTCGGCGTCGATCTGGTAGGTTTCGACATCGACCCGGCAGCGTGCCCCGCGGATCGCGTCGGCCATCGCGGCAAGCACCCGTGGCCCGTCCCGCAACAGCTCCACCGCGTTGCCGCCCACGAACGGCGTGCCGGTCACGCGCTCCTGCTGGCGCCGCAGTGACGCCGTGCTGTCGGGCGCTGCGGCAGCGGCAGCCACGAGGTAGGCGTCGGCGGCCGGCGTAGGCGGCGCACTGCAGCCCGCGATCACGCACGCCAGCACGAGGATATGTAGCCGCATCGAGCCTCCTGAAGCGGCTCAAGTTGACAGCGCCCACGCTTGGGTCCGAACGGCTTGAGGCGCCGCGCGTAGGATAGACTGGAACGGGTTAAGCTGCGCTGAACGCGCCCTAACGCGTGCCGAACAGCCGGTCGCCCGCGTCGCCGAGGCCGGGGCGGATGTAACCGTGCTCGTCCAGCCCGCGGTCGATCGCGGCGGTGAACACGGGGACGTCGGGGTGCTCGACGCTCAGCACCTGCAGCCCCTCGGGCGCGGCCAGCAGGCAGGCGAAGCGGATCTGCGCCGCCCCCGCCTGCTTCACCCGCGCGATGGCGGCGGCGGCGGAGTGCCCGGTCGCGAGCATCGGGTCCACCAGGATCACGTGCCGCTCGGCAATGTCCTCGGGCAGCTTCAGGTAGTACTCGACGGGAACGAGGGTGGACGGCTCGCGATACAGCCCGATATGGCCGACGCGGGCGGAGGGCACGAGGTCCAGCATGCCGTCCAGGATGCCGGCGCCGGCGCGCAGGATGGATACCACGCACAGCTTCTTGCCCGACAGCAGCGGCGCCAGCATCGGCTCCATCGGTGTGTCGATGGCGACGTCCTCGAGCGGGAGATGCCGGGTCACCTCGTAGCCCAGCAGCAGGCTGATCTCGCGCGCGATGCGGCGGAACTCGGAGGTGGCGGTGTCGCGCCGGCGCAGCAGGGTCAGCTTGTGCTGCACCAGCGGATGATCGACGATGGTGACGTTCGGGAAGCCGGGCGCGTCCACCGCTATTCCTCGAGGTCGCGGCCCTTGGGCTCGCTCAGCTCGGAGGCCGTGGGGACGGCAACGGCAAAGTAGCCGGACGCCTTCTTCGCGTCCATCTCCACGGCGGCGTCGGCCGGGATCAGCTCGTCGGGGATCGGAACGCGCTCGACCACCTCGATCCCGCTGGCGATGATCGGCTGGAATTTCATGTGGCTCATCGACACGAGCCGGTCGATGCGGGTGATGCCGAGCCAGTGCAGCACGTCGGGCATCAGCTCCTGGAAGCGCATGTCCTGCACGCCGGCGACGCACTCGGTGCGCGCGAAATAGGCGTCGGCCCGGTCGCCGCCGTCCTGCCGCTTGCGGGCGTTGTAGACCAGGAACTTGGTGACCTCGCCGAGCGCCCTGCCCTCCTTGCGGTTGTAGACCACGACGCCGACGCCGCCCTGCTGCGCCATGCGCACGCAGATCTCGATGCCGTGGGTGAGGTAGGGGCGGCAGGTGCAGATGTCGGAGCCGAACACGTCGGAGCCGTTGCATTCGTCATGGATGCGGCAGGCGATGCGCGTGTCCTCCCGGCCGAGCAAGGCCGGGTCGCCGAACAGGTACACCGTCATGCCGCCGATGGGCGGGAGGAACACGTCGAGGTCCGGCCGGGTGACGAGCTCGGGGAACATGCCGCCGGTCTGCTCGAACAGCGCGCGGCGCAGGTCGGCGGGCGGGATGCCGAAGCGCCGGGCGACGCCGGGCAGCCACCAGACCGGCTCGATCGCGACCTTGGTCACCCGCACGTCGCCGGCCGCCGTCAGCACCTCCCCGTCCGGGCGCAGCCGGCCGGCGACGAGGGCGGCGGTGATCTCCGGCATGTTGATATGTGCGCGAGTCACGGCGATGGAGGGCCGCACGTCGAGCCCGGCGGCGATCGCGTCGGCGTGCACCTCCGTTGCCATGTGGCCCCATGGGTCGAGCGAGACGATGCGGTTCGGGTCATGCCAGGCCGGGAACGGCCCGATCGGCACGGCCGGGCGCGTGTCGGTCAGGTCCGGCCGATGCGTAGGGCTGAGCTGCCCGGCCGCGACCGCCAGCGCGCGGTACAGCGAGTAGGCGCCCGAATGCGTGCCGATGGCGTTGCGCGCCGACCCGGCCTGCAGGGTGGCGACCACCGGGCCGCGCAGCCGCGGATCGGCCTTGCCCCAGCGCACCGGCGGACCCACGGCCGCCGCGTCCCGCGCGGGATGCGAGGTCAGCACGATGGAGCGGGGCGGCGGCTTGCGCTCGTTCGAGCGAGGCGGAGGGTCGGTCAGCATCGCTCACATATAGCGCATAATTGTGAAATCATTGTAACTGCCAACCACCTCCCGGATAGCCTGCGGTGAGTCCCAAGGGCCACAGGTAGCAGTTTTTTTCTGGAGCGCGTTGATTGTGCTGGCGTGTCTGGCCCGGCCATGAGTCAAGACTGGGGTGGACAAGACCCCGAC
>JBBSIT010000590.1:0-3634 GCA_038231995.1 Acetobacterales bacterium
AGGCGCTCGCGCGCGAGGTCCAGCTCGCGGCTCGATGCGTCCACGCCGACGATCTCGGTGAACTGCCGCTCGCCCAGCAGCGCGCGCAGCAGGCGGCCGGCGCCGCAGCCGAGGTCGAGCACGCGGGCGGCCCCGCTCGCCGTGAGGGCGGCGAGGACGGCGGCCATCCGCTGCTCGTTCAGCACGAGCGGGCGCTCGACGACGCGCTGCTCCTCGTCGCCGGTTTCCTCGGCGGCATCGGGCGGCTCGCCGGGGGCGTCGTCGAGGGCTGCCAGACGGTCGAGCGCCAAGCGGGCGAGCGGCTTGCGGTGCTTGAGGTAGCGGCGGGCGATCAGCTCGCGCGCGGGGTGGCCCGGCAGCCAGCCCTCGCCGTGGCGCAGCAGCTTGTCGATCTCGTCCTCCGCCACCCAGTAGTGCTTCGCATCGTCGAGCACGGGCACGAGCACGTAGAGATGCGACAGCAGGCGCTGCATCGTCGTCTCCGCGGCGAGCGAGACCGTCCAGCATCGCGCCGCCTCGTCGCCGCCCGCTTGCGAGACCGTGACGGCGTAGCCCAGCGGCTCGAACAGGCGCCGGACCAGCGCCGGCCCGCCATGGACCCGGACCGGGGTGACGACCGCCTCCAACGGCAGCGCGGCCTCGGCCAGCGCGGGATGCGCCGAGCGGCCGCGGAGGGCCGAGCCGAGGACCTGGGCGATGGCGACGGAGAGGAACGACGAGGCCGCGTAGGGGCGATCGTTGACGTAGCTCGCGAGCAGCCCGTCGGCGGCGCCCGCGCCCGGCCGGCCACGGACCAGCGACACCGGGTCGAGGTCGAGCAGGAGTGCGGCGGTGCAGCGCGCCTCGGTAGCCTCGGGATAGAACACCTGCGCCGCGCCGAAGCCGAGCGCGAAGCTCTGCAAGCGGTCGGGGTGCTTGTGCAGCAGGTAGCGGAGGTCGGTCGCGGGCGGCCGAGTCAGCGTGAGCGTCAGCAGCATGGGGTGAGGCGCTTGCCTTGCAGTGGCGGGTTGGCAGCTCAACCGCCGGGGATGGCAGCGCGTCGCTGAACCCTGAGGAGTAGCGGATCGGAGGATTCGTTCAAGCGCGATCCCGCGCATTACGGAGATAATTGCGGATTGGGCGGGCCGAAGCAGTGCTAGCGTTGGTGCATCCAAGCAGCCCATGGCCGAAGACGCGCATTCCCATGAACGAGCTTTAATGAATGCGGCCCGCGCCTTGGACATTCTCGAAGCGCGATACCCCAAGCGGCGCGCGTTCGTAACAGGGGCGGCGAGCGGACTCGGCCGCTCGCTCGCGCTGCGCCTCGGGATGTCCGGGTGGACGCTCGGCCTGAACGACATCGACGCGCAAGGGCTGGACGATGTCGCGCTTGCCGTCACCGCAGCGGGCGGTCCCAAGCCCGAGCTGTTCGTCTTCGACGTGGCCGATGCGGACGCGTTCGGCGCAGCGGCCGCGGCGTTCCTGGAGCACGGCCGGGGAGCCGACCTGCTGTTCAACAACGCGGGGATCGGCTGCGGCGGCCTCTTCCTGGACACGCCGCTGGCGGACTGGCGCGAAGTCCTGGACGTCAACGTACTCGGCGTCGTGAACGGCGCCCGGGCGTTCGTGCCGGCCTTCCTGCGTCAGCGGTCCGGGCACGTCGTCAACGTCGCGAGCGCGGCCGCCTTCCTGCGCTCCCCAAGTTCTCGGCCTACTCGGCCTCCAAAGCGGCTGTCGCCGCGCTGTCCGAGGCGCTTCGCTCGGAGCTCGCCGGCACCGGAGTGCATGTCACGCTCAAGATGACGACCTTCTACTCCGGCGCGGCGATCGCGACCCACACGCGCGGTACTGACGCCGTGCGCCGGCAGGCGCAGGCCCTGGTCGATCGCAGTCCGCTCAGCGCCGATGACGCGGCCGGCCGGCTGCTAACCTCTTTTGCCAAGCGCCGCTTCTACGCGGTCTATCCAGGGCAGGCCCACCTCCTGTGGGCATTCAAGCGCCACGCGCCGGAGCTCTACCGCCGCCTCGTGCCGCCGGTGTTCGATTATCTCGATCGCCGGCTCTCGAAGCGATGAACCCATGCGGCCGCGTGGCCATCGACCGGCCACGAACGCGCCGCGGCCCCGCCATGCGGGCGCACCATAAGGACTGGGCTTCAGCCCTGTCCCCTGGTGAAACCATGCGTCTTCGCACCCTCGTCGCCTACTGCGCCCGGCCCTTGCGCCCGCATCGTGGCCGCATCGCGCTGATCGCGCTCGCGAACCTGGCGCTCGCCGGGCTCGGCTTCCTCGACCCCATCCTGTTCGGCCGCGTGATCGACCTGCTCGGCCACGCCACGAACCTGCCCGAGACCCGTTTCACCGAGGATGCGACCCGGCTGTTCCTGGCATGGGCCGGCGTCGGGCTGCTGGGCATTCTCGGCGGGATGGCGGCCAGCTTCACGGCGGACCGGCTCTGCAACCAGGTCCGCATGCGCGCCATGGAGGCGCATTTCGAGTGCCTGGTTCACCAGCCCATGGCCCTGCACCAGGCGGTGCCCTCGGGCGAGAGCGCGCGCGTCATGTGGACCGGCACGGACACCCTGTTCGGCATCTGGCTGGGGCTGCTTCGCGAGCAGGTCGTGACGGTCGCGTCGCTGCTCGTGCTGCTGCCGCTGACCCTGGCCATGAACTGGCGCATGGCGCTGGTATTGCTCGCGACCCTCTCGCTCACCACTGCCGCGACCATCGTGGTGATCCGCCGCACGGACGGGCGCCAGCGCGCCACCGAGGCGCACCACAACCGCATGGCGGCGCACGCGCATGACGCGCTGGCGAACCTGCCGGTGGTCCAGGCCTATGGCCGCGAGGGTGCTGAGCGCGCGACTTTCCGGGCCAACGCGACGCGGGCGCTGGCGGAGCAGATGCCGGTGCTGCGCTGGTGGGCGGCAACGTCGGTGCTGACGCGGGCCTCGACGCTCGCGGCGCTGATCGGGATCGTGCTGGTCGGCGCGCGGCTGAACCGCGCGGGCCTCGCCTCCGCCGGCGACGTGGTGGCGTTCATGGGCTTCGCGACCATGCTGATCGGCCGGCTGGAGGGTGGCCTGCGTTTCCTGGCCCAGGCGGCCGGCAGCCGCGCGACCCTGACGGAGTGGGCGCGCGTCCATGACCGGGCCGCGCCCACCGCCGACGACGCCTTGTATGCCCCGCTCGGCCCGGTAGCCGGCGAGGTCTCGTTCGAGGATGTCGGCTTCGCCTATCCCGGCTCGCCCCCGGTGCTCTGCGGGCTCGACTTCACCGCGGCGCCCGGCGCCTGCGTGGCGCTGGTCGGGACGACGGGCGCCGGCAAGACCACGGCCCTCTCGCTGCTCACCCGCGCCTGGGACGCGACATCGGGCCGCGTGCTGCTGGACGGCCGGGACGTGCGCGACATGAGCCTGCAGGAGCTGCGCGCCCATGTCGGCATGGTGTTCCAGGAGAGCTTCCTGTTCGACCGGACCATCCGGGAGAACGTGCTGGTCGGCCGGCCCGGCGCGTCGGACGCCGAGGTGGAGCACGCCTGCCGGCTCGCCCAGGCGCACGACTTCATCCAGCGCCTGCCGATGGGCTACGACACGGTGGTCGGCGAGCGCGGCGCCGCCCTGTCCGGCGGGCAGCGGCAGCGCCTGGCCATCGCG
>JBBSIT010000591.1:0-3633 GCA_038231995.1 Acetobacterales bacterium
CCGCGGAAGCGCGCATCTGCGGGTGGCGAAGGAGGCGGAGCGCGGCCGGGCCGAGACCCGCGTGCTGGCGCTCGACCGCGGCGCGCGGCGGGAGGAGATCGCCCGGATGCTCGCTGGCGAGACCGTGACCGAGGCCGCGCGCGCCGCGGCGGACAGCCTGCTGGGGACCGCGGCTTGACGGAGGTGGACGGGCTGACCGAGGCAGAGGCGGCAGCCGAGCTGGCCGCCCTCGCGGCCGAGATCGCCGGGCACGACCGCGCCTATCACCAGGCTGACGCGCCGCTCATCACGGATGCGGAGTACGACGCGCTGCGCCGGCGCCGCGCCGCGATCGAGGCGCGGTTCCCCGGCCTGATCGAGCCGGATGCGAGCGTGGGCGCGGCGCCGGCGGTCGGGTTCGCCAAGGTGCGGCACAGCATCCCGATGCTGTCGCTGGACAACGCGTTCGACCGGGCCGACTTCGCCGAGTTCCTCGATCGCGCCCGGCGCTTCCTCGGGCTGCCGGCCGATGCCGCCCTGCCGCTCGTGGGCGAGACCAAGATCGACGGGCTGTCCATCTCGCTGCTGTACGAGCGCGGCCGCTTCGTGCGCGGCGCCACGCGCGGCGACGGGGCGGAGGGGGAGAACGTGACGGTAAACCTGCGCACCTTGCGCGCCCTGCCGCGGACACTGCACGGCTCCGCGCCTGAGCGCATCGAGGTGCGCGGCGAGGTGTTCATGACCAAGGCCGACTTCCTCGCGCTGAACGAGGCGCAGGCGGCGGCGGGCGGCAAGGTGTTCGCCAACCCGCGCAATGCCGCCGCCGGGTCGCTCCGGCAGCTCGACCCGGCGATCACCGCGACGCGGCCGCTGTCGCTGTTCGCCTACGCCATGGGCGAGGCTAGCGAGGCGGTGGCCGGCACGCATTGGGAGTATTTGCAGCGGCTGCGCGACTGGGGCTTCGCGGTCAACCCGCTGTCCCGCCGGCTGGCCGACTTGGCAGAGGCGGAGGCGTTCCAGGACGAGCTGGCGCTCACCCGGGCACAGCTCGCCTACGATATCGACGGCGTCGTCTATAAAGTGGACGAGCTTGCTCTGCAGCGCCGGCTCGGCTTCGTCGGGCGCGCGCCGCGCTGGGCCATCGCCTGGAAGTTCCCGGCGCAGCAGGCCGCGACTGTCTTGGAGACGATCCGCATCCAGGTCGGCCGCACCGGGTCGCTGACGCCGGTGGCGCAGCTCGCGCCGATCAATGTCGGCGGCGTGCTGGTGACGCGCGCGACCCTGCACAACGAGGACGAGATCGCCCGCAAGGACATTCGGGTGGGCGACACCGTGGTGCTGCAGCGCGCCGGCGACGTGATCCCGCAGATCGTGTCCGTCGTGCTGGAGCGCCGGCCGGAGGGCGCCAGCCCGTTCGCCATGCCGGAGACGTGCCCGGCCTGCGGCAGCAGCGCAGTGCGGGGGGCGGGCGAGGTGGTGCGCCGCTGCACCGGCGGGCTGATCTGCCCGGCGCAGACGGTGGAGCGGCTGATCCACGTGGTGTCCCGCGCCGCGCTCGACATCGAGGGCCTGGGCGAGCGCACCATCCAGGAGTTCCACGACCTCGGCTGGCTGCGCAGCCCGGCGGACATCTTCCGGCTCGGCGCGCACCGGGACGAGATCCTGGCGCTGGAGGGCTGGAAGGAGACCTCGACCAGCAACCTGCTGCGCGCCATCGAGGCGCGGCGCGTCATTCCGCTCGCCCGGTTCATCTACGCGCTCGGCATCCGCCGCATCGGCGACACTAACGCCAAGCTGCTGGCCCGGCACTATGGCAGCCTCGCGCACTGGCGGGCGCAGATGATCGAGGCCACCACGGTCGGCTCGGAAGCGCGCTCGGCGCTCGGCAGCATCCTCGGCGTCGGTCCGGCCATTGCCGTGGAGCTGGCGGAGTTCTTCGGCGAGCCGCGCAACGTCGCCGCGCTGGACGACTTCGCCGCCCAATTGCAGGTCGAGGACGCGGCCGGTCCGGCGGCGGGGAGCGCCCTCGCGGGAAAGGTGATCGTGTTTACCGGCTCGCTCGAGACCATGTCGCGGCCGGAGGCAAAGGCGCGGGCGGAGGCGTTGGGCGCCAAGGTCACGGACAGCGTGTCCAAGCGGACGGACCTGGTGGTGCTGGGGGCGGACGCGGGGAGCAAGGCCCGGCGGGCCGCGGAGCTGGGCGTCGCGACGGTGACGGAGCAGGAGTGGCGGGAGCTGGCCGGGCAGTAGCGACGGACGCCGCGCCGCCTGAGACCCTATCCCGGTAGGCACTGGGTCGGTCCGGCGGGTCTTTTCCGCGCCGGGTGCGTCAGGGCCTTTGGCATCGATGCGCTTCGCGCCTCGATCCTGCCCGGCACGAAAAATCCCTCGCCGGCCCTCCGCCACTGCCTACCGGGATAGGGTCTAAGCGTCGAGCACGAGCTGGCCCTTGCCGCGCGAGACGCAGACCATCATCTCCGTCCGCCGCTCGGCCGGGGTCAGCACCAGGTCGCGATGGTCCACCTCGCCCTGCAGCACGCGGGTGCGGCAGGTGCCGCAGGTGCCGCTCTCGCACGAGCTGGGCACGCGCTTTCCATGCGCGCGCAGCACCTCGATGATCGAGGCGCCGACCGGCACCTCCAGCACGTCGCCGCTGCTGGCGAGCTTGATCGTGAACGGTGCGTCGCCGGCCCGGGGGCGGACGAGGTCGGAGCCGAAATCCTCGAAATGCACCGCGCTCGCCGGCCAGTGCCCGGTCATGTCGCGCACCGCGTCCATCAGCGGGCGCGGGCCGCAGCAGTAGATATGCGCCTTCGTCGGCGTCTCGAACGCCGGCCACAGGTCGAAGGCCTGGTCCGGGTCGCCCTCGTCGTGGTGGATGGTGACGTGGCCGCGCAGGCCTGCCTCCGACAGCTCCGGCAGGAACGCGGCGCCGGCCGGGCTGCGGGTGAGGTAGTAGAGGTGGAACGGCTTGCCGCCGATCGAGCGGACGCGGCGGATCATCGACAGGATCGGCGTGATGCCGATGCCGCCGGCGACGAAGATGTAGCCGGGCGCGGATTCGACCAGGCCGAACAGGTTGCGCGGCGGCGAGACCGGCACCAGGTCGCCGGGCCGGATGCCGTCGATCAGGCTGACCGAGCCGCCGCGGCCGGCAGTCTCGCGCTTGACGGCGATGACGTAGCGGTCCCGCTCGGCGGGGTCGTTGCAGAGGGAGTAGGTCCGGGTGGCGCCGCTCGGCACGCGTAGCGCTACGTGGCCGCCGGCGGAGAAGGGCGGCAGCTCGGCGCCGGCGGGGTCGCGGAACTCGAACAGGTGGATGCCGTCGGCCGCGGCCTCGGACCGCTCGACGCGCAGGGTCAGGAACTCCGTCTCCGCCGGCGCCGCGCCCTGCCCCTCCACGTCGCGTCCTCCCGTCTTGCGCGCCTCCGGGCGGATACTTAGTGCCCGTTTGAGAATGCTACTACACCGGTCATCCGACGCGGCTTTCCTGCGCTCCGGTGCTCACGGCCCTTACGGCCGCTCCGCTCCGGTGCTCGTAAACCCACGCCGGACGGCGCCGAGGGCGGCGCCTCTGACTCGGTGTAGCGCATTCTCAAACGGGCACTTAAACCACGTCTAGCTTGAGACCCGTAATTTCTCCTCCTCGGGATC
>JBBSIT010000592.1:0-3631 GCA_038231995.1 Acetobacterales bacterium
GGATGGTCGCCAACGAGGTCCCGGTGAACGAGGGGCTGGACCAGCTCGCGACCAGCGTCGACCGGCAGATGAAGGGTGCGGGGATCGGCTGAGCCTGGCGGGCGCGCGGTCCTGACTGCGCGCCCTGCCTTCCCACGAGGAAACGCCCCAAGGGAACAACAATGAGCGACGTCGCCCTGACCGCCCGGCCGCTCCGACGGTCCCGCGCCTGGATGCTGCCCTACCTGCTGAGCCTGCCGGCGCTGCTGGTGTGCATCTGCATCCTCGTGCCGTTCGTCACCGCGGTGGTCTACAGCCTGCAGCGCTACAACCTGGCCTTCCCAGCCGGGCGCGGCTTCATCTGGTTCGGCAACTATATCGAGTTCCTCAGCGACCCGGCGTTCTGGAACACCGTCAAGGTCTCGGCGATCTACACTGCCTCCACCGTGATCGTGGAGCTGCTGCTCGGCCTCGGCATCGCCCTGCTGCTGCGCGAGCGAAACTGGTGGAACAACGTGGTGTCGGTGGCGCTGCTGATGCCGCTTATGACCGCGCCGGCGATCGCGGCACTCATGTGGAAGCTGATGACCAACCCGGGCTTCGGCGTCGTCGCCTGGCTGGTGGCGCAGGTGGGCGTCACGGATTTCCGCTGGGCGTCGGCGCCGGGCTCGGCGATGTTCACCGTCGTGCTGGTGGACGTGTGGGTCTATACCCCGTTCATCATGATCCTGCTGCTGGCCGGGCTGCGCAGCCTGCCGCAGGCGCCGTTCGAGGCGGCGCGGCTGGACGGCGTGCCGGCGCACTTCGTGTTCCGCCGCATCACGCTGCCGATGCTGTTCCCCTACATCGTCACGGCCACGCTGTTCCGCCTGCTCGACAGCATCCAGCAGTTCGACATCGTCTACGCCATGACCCAGGGCGGACCCGGCGACAGCCTGCTGGTGTTCCAGGTCGCGTCCTACCTCGAGTTCTTCCAATACACCAACGTGGGCCGCTCGGCCGCGATGCTGATGGTGCTGTGGGCGATCACCTACGCGCTGTCCAACGTGTTCGTGAAGCAGTGGCTCAAGCTCAAGCAGAGGGCGCACGCCGATGCGTGAAGGAACGGGACCTGACCTATTCTGGCGCACCCTGCGCGGCGTGGCGCTGGCCGCGATCCTGCTGTTTTTCCTGTTCCCGATCTTCTGGATCGTGCTGATGTCGTTCCAGACCAACGCGGACATCCTGCGCATCCCGCCGCGGCTGACTTTCTCGCCGACGCTCTCCAACTACACCGCGCTGATCTCGGGCAAGCTGGAGACCAGCTCGGGCTCGCTCGACATCCCGTTCATGCGCAACCTCGGCAACTCCGTGCTGCTCTCCACGGCCTCGGTGGTCCTGGCGCTGCTGCTCGGCGTGCCCGCGGCCTACGCCTTCGCCCGGTTCAAGTTCCGGCTTGGAGAGGACATCGCCTTCACCCTGCTGTCGTTCCGCTTCGCGCCGCCGCTGCTCGTGCTGCTGCCGCTGTCGCTCTACTTCCAGGACATGGGCCTGGCCAACACCTATGTCGGCTTGATCTGGATCTACCAGCTCATCTGCCTGCCGCTGATCCTGTGGATCGTGCGCGGCTACTTCGAGGACGCCAGCCCGGACGTCGAGCACGCCTACCGCATCGACGGGCACTCGTTCTGGCGCACGTTCCTGCGCATCGCCATCCCGCTCGCCAAGCCCGGCATCGCCGCCGCCGGGCTGCTCGCCTTCATCTTCGCCTGGAACAACTTCGTGTTCGCCCTGATCCTGGCCTCGGCCGACAAGCAGCCGGTGACGGTGGGCGCGCTCGCCTTCGTCACCGCGTCGGGCATCCAGTACGGCCAGATCGCCGCGGCCATCGTCCTCTCGATCCTGCCGACGCTCGGCCTCGCCCTGTATGCGCAGCGCTGGCTGGTCGAGGGCTTGAGCCTCGGCGCCGTGAAAGGATGACCCCATGAGCCTCGCCCTGCGGGACCTGCGCGCCGGCTTCGGCAAAACGATCGTGCTCGACGGCGTGAGCCTCGACGTGGCCGCCGGCGAGACGCTGGTGCTGTTCGGCCCGTCCGGCGCGGGGAAGACCGTGCTGCTGCGCGCCATCGCGGGGCTGATGCCGGGCGCCACCGGGAGCGTCGTGATCGCCGGGCAGGACGCGGCCGGCCTGCCGCCCGAGCGGCGCGGCCTCGGCATGGCGTTCCAGAACTTCGCGCTCTACCCGCACATGCCGGCGCGGGAGAACATCGCGAGCCCGCTGCAGGCGCGCGGCATGAAGCCTGCCGAGATCGACGCGAAGGTGGAGCGGGTGGCGACGCTGCTGCGCATCGGCCACGTGCTGGGCCACGCGCCGCGGGAGCTGTCGAATGGGCAGAAGCAGCGCACCGCGCTGGCCCGCGCGCTGGTGGGCGAACCGCGCGTGCTGCTGCTCGACGACCCCCTCCGCAACGTCGATGCCAAGCTGCGCTACGAGATGCGGCTGGAGCTGCCGCGGCTGCTGCGCCGCGCCGGCGCCGCGACGATCTACGTGACGCAGGACTACCGCGAGGCCATGGCGCTGGGCGACCGGGTGGCCGTGCTCATCGACGGCCGGCTCGTGCAGGACGCGGCGCCGGAGGAGGTCTATGACGCGCCGGCGACGACCGACGTGGCGCGGCTGTTCGGCGATCCGCCGATGAACCTGTTGCCGGCGCAGGCGGCCGAGCGGGGTGACGGCTTCACCCTGTCCGCCGCCGGGTGGCGCCTCGGCTTCGCCGGGCCGGCGCCGGCTGCACCTGTCCTCGGCATCCGGCCGGAGTTCGTGCAGGTGCTGGACCGGCCCGCCCCCGGCGCCGTGCCGGCCGAGATCGTCGCGGTGACGCCGCTGCACTAGCGCCAGGTCGTGCTGTTGCGCGCTGCCGGCGCCGAGCTGGTGGCGAGCCTGCCCGGCGACCCGCCTTCGGGCAGCGCCTGGATCCTCGCCGACCCGGCGTCCGTGCTGCTGTTCGACGCCGGCGGCAAGCGCGTCGCGGCCCGCGCCGCCCAGCCGGAGCTCGCGGCATGACGCTCGCCCTGGTCGCCGTGGACAAGACCTACACGAGCGGACGCAAGCCGCCAGTCTACGCCGTGCGCGGCCTCAACCTGGAGGTGAACCAGGGCGAGACGGTGGCGCTGCTCGGCTCGTCCGGCTGCGGCAAGACCTCCACGTTGCGGATGTTGGCAGGGTCCGAGGACGTGACGTCCGGCATGATCGAGCTGGCCGGCCGCCGGGTCGATCGGCTGCCGCCGGCCAAGCGCAACGTGGCGATGGCGTTCGAGGGCTACGCGCTCTACCCGCCGCTGTCGGTGGGCGAGAACATCGGCTTCGCGCTCGGCCGGGACCGCGCCAACCGCGACCGGCGGGTGCGCGAGGTGGCAGATTTGCTGGAGATCACCCCTATCCTGGACCGTCGGCCAGCCGGCTTGTCGGGCGGGCAGCAGCAGCGTGCGTCGCTGGCGCGGGCGCTGGTGCGCGACGCCGACCTGCATTTGCTCGACGAGCCGATGAGCCAGCTTGAGCCGCAATTGCGCGCGGTGCTGCGCGGCCGGGTCAAGGCGCTGCTGCACCGGCGCGGCATCACCGCCATCTTCGTCACCCACGACCAGACCGAGGCGAACGCGCTGGCCGACCGGA
>JBBSIT010000593.1:0-3629 GCA_038231995.1 Acetobacterales bacterium
CGGTCGAGGTCGAGCAGCAGCAGCGCGACCCCGCCGCCGCGCCGCTCCATCCCCGCCAACGCCGCCTGCAGTTCCTCGTAGAGCCGGCGGCGGTTGGGCAGGTCGGTCAAGGCGTCGGTGCGCGCCACCGCCTCCGTGCGCGCCAGCGCCACCCGCAGGCGCGCGTGCCCGCGCGACGCGAGGGCGGCCCCGACGAGGAATACGGCGCCCAGGGCGAGTCCGGACGTCTCCATCCAGGCGCGGTCATTGAGCTTGACCGTGCGGGCGGCGGCGAGTGTCTCGAGATCCCGGCCGAACACCTCGATCCCCGAGGCATAGACGGACTTCAGGTAGTCGAACTCCGGGCTGTCGAGCAACGATTTGGCGCCGTCGCGGTCGCAAGCGGCGACTCTCGCGAAGGATGCCTGCTCCATATCGACCAGGTTGTGGTAGGCCTCGTCCGTGGTGCGCACGAGCGCCGCGCTGATTTCCGGCGTCGCGAGCCCGACCGCCTCGGCGATGGCGGCCGACAGCCGCGGGCGGGCCTCGTCATAGCGGTCAACCCACCGGGATTCGCCGGAGAGGGCGGCCATGTATGCTGACATGGTGAGCCACTCGTCGAGATGGGCGATGGTCCCGCGCAGCTCGGCCACCCGCACGGCGCGTTGCGCCGTCAGCCGCAGTTCGTCGCGCGTCCTGGCCCCGTTCCAGCCGAGCCAGGCCAGAAGGGCGAGCGCAACTGCCGCGGCCAGCGCGGGAACAGCGATCCCATCGCGGCGTCTCGTCCATGAAGCGAGAAAGCGGAGCGGAAGCAGCATGTCCGGAGCATGCGCCGGACAGGTTACCAAGGCGTTTCGCGTTGCACCGCGCGCGTCGCATCACTACCCGGTCCAGCCCTCCAGGAACTCCAGCAGCGCCGCGTTGACCTGCTCGGGCCGCTCCTCGTGCGGCAGGTGGCCGCATTGGGGGATCGAGACCGTGCGCAGGTCGGCGGCCATCTCGCGCCAGATCGCCTCGACGTCGAACATGCGGCCGACCAGCTCTAAGTCCTGCCCCATAGGGCGAGGGTCGGGCAGGCGATCCGCTCGAAGATCACCTTGGTCGGGATGTTGTCGAGCACGCCGAGGCGGGCGATGCGGTCGGGGTAGTCCTTGGCGAAGCGGGTCGCGACCCGGGCGCCGCGGTCATGTCCGATCAGGGCCGCCGCGCGAGATGCCGAGATGATCCATCAGCGCCCGTGAGTCGGCCGCCATGCCGCGCTTGTCGTAGCCGGCGGGCGGCTTCTCCGTCTCGCCGTAGCCGCGCAGGTCGGGGACGATCAGGCGGTAACGCTCGGCGAGCGCGGGGATCTGCTTGCGCCAGGCATATCAGGTCTCGGGGAAGCCGTGGAGCAGCACGGCCGGCGGTCCTTCGCCGGCCTTCGCTCAGTGCTGCTTGATGCCGTTGGCCTCGGCGGTGTGATGGACCTTGGATGCCATGGGCCTAATCCGGCACCTGGTCGGCCGACCGCGGGTCCTGCTCGACCTGCTTGTTGCGCTCGTGCCGATAGGCGGAGAGGGCCGGGTAGGTCGCCAGCCGCGCCCGCATCAGCGAGCCGAGCGGCCGATGCGCCGCCAGGCTGTGGGTCGGGCGGAACGAGAGCGCGTCGTCGAAATAGACCTGGCGCGCCGGGCTGTAGGCATTTTGTGCGGGCAGCGACAGGCGGGCCACCGCGACGTAGGGGCTCTCGTCCTCCGGCCACGGCACCGAGGCGTCCTCGACGGGCATGCTCTCCAGGCTGGTGCAGAGCTGCACCCGCAGCTCGAACTCCGCGCCGCGGGTGCGGAAATGCTCGACCACGGCGGTGCGGAAGGCGTCCGGGTCGGTGCTGGTGTCCAGCGACTTGCCGATCTGGGCGATGAGGTCCGGCGACACGGGGAAGACGCCCATCTTGGCCACGTAGTCCCCGTAGCGCATCGCGGCCTGGCTGAAATAGGCGTCGGCCAGCGGGTTGCGCTTGGTGTGGCCGAAGAAGGCGAGGGTGGGGCTGTCGCCGCCGACCGCGTTCAACGCGGCATTGGCGACCCGCGCCGTGCTGGACACCGCCTGCTTCAGCACCTCGGGCGTCGGCGTGCCCAGCTCCAGGCCGCGCATGGCGGTCAGGACGGTGGACGCGCCGGATTGCGCGAAGGCGGTGCCGGTCGCGAACACGAAGTCCTGCGTGCCCGCGGCCTGGTCGCCGGCGATCAGCGGGCCTTCCACGCCGAACACCTTGATCGCCATGCCCCGATGGGTGGAGACGCTGTCGGACAGCAGCTCCCCCGGCCCCTGGGCCAGGCGCACCACGACCTGATAGGTGCGCGGCTGGGTGAACATGCCTTGGCGCAGCGGCTCCGGCAGGCCGTCGAGCACGCGCAGCTCGCCCTTCAGCAACCCGGTGCTCTTGGCGTGCGAGGCCCGGACGGTGTGATGATGGCGCTCCGACACCATCTGGCTCTCATGCATCATCGATTGGATGATCTTGCCGATCACCTCGTCCTCGTCCGGCGCCTTGCTCTCGATCCCGCCGCTGTAGCGGACATAGGCGTGCTGCTCGGACATGGACCACCTCTGGCGTTTGCCGGCGTCCAACGCCGCGGACAGAGAGATGGTTTTGAGCCGCCGGGGACACGGCCGCGTCAATGGAGCGTCCTTCCGGCGGGTTCGGGGCGGCGGAAAACTGCGTAGCGAGCCGTCGTGGACGCGGGAGGCGCTAACCGCCGTCCCGTGCGAAGCAGCGCGCCGGCAACCCCCTCCGCACTGAGCCAGGCCACCCGCGCGCCCGGCGCCGAGACCAGGCCGCGGAGCGCCAGCATCGCATCGAGGGACTGGCCCTTCTGGGCGAGCGCGAACACGCCGAGCAGCAACCGCTCGTCCGCGCTGACCCGGGGCCGGCAAGGACACTCCACCCCGATCGTCCGCACCGCTGCGTGCCGGAGGGCGAACATGAAGCCGAACAGGTATTCGGCCGCTTCCGGCGCATTCAGCAAGGCGAGCACGTCCTCGATGCGTCGCTCGGCGCCGATGTCGCGGTTCAGCCCGGCGACCCAGACGCGCATGCACCAGAGCAGCGCGTTCTCCGCGACCGGAAGGGCCAGCCGCTCATCGTAGTGGAGGTCGGTTCGCATCATCTCGCATCGGTCCTCATTTTGCCGGACCATGCTAAGTGCGAATGAGAGTCAGTTGCAATATTGAATTGTGGCACACCTATCCCGGCGCGAAGCTGCCGCGCCTCACGGCGAGCCTGACAGTCGCGGAAAAGTGAGCCACGTCGTATTGACATCGTATCTAAAGAGCGTATGAATCGTCGCGCTGTTAGCGAGTATCTAGGCGCGCTCTTCCGGCGTGACTGGAAGTGTTTAGTGCGCCTTGTTTCAGCAACGCATCGCCTAAGATGCAAGTCAACGCCCTAATCGAGTATAGATAGGAGCAACGCAATGTACAATTACAGGCACGGCTTCTTTCCAGTCTTGACAGGCTTCTTGCTGCTTCAGTGTGGGGCTCCTATCCAGGCGTCAGTAATCTTTGGGCCGGTCACCACGACTGTGTAACTGCTCACCCCCTTGGGCACGACATCTTGGTGCCGGCATGAGAATATCGCTTGACACGGTAACGGACGACTTGATTCACGA
>JBBSIT010000594.1:0-3625 GCA_038231995.1 Acetobacterales bacterium
CGCCGTCAGCTTCGACCAGCTGCTCGCCCTCGGCACGGCGTAATCAGAACTGAATGGCCCTGCCCCGCTGGGACGGCAGCCGCGAAAACACCCCAGGTCGATCCACAGGGGTAGCGGGCAGGCCAGGGAACCCTTCCCCTGTGCCGGACGTGAATCGTTCCTCAGCAGCGAAGGCGAATGCATCATGTCAGGGAACCACAGTCAGGACGACTCGCCGGCCACCCCGAACGCCCAGAGTGCCAAGGACGGTGCAGGCGCCTTGCCGGACGATCCGAAGCCAGCGGCATCGCGCAAGGTCGATGCCTCGGTCGAGATGACCTTCCCCGGCAGTGATCCAGCCTCCACGACGACCCAGGCCGGGCTACGCATGGAAACGGAGGTGCTGCGCCAGCCGAGCACGTCCAGCAAGGCCCTGCACCGGATGGTGTCGGCCGGGCTGCAAGCTGCCTACGCCTCGGAAAGCGCGATGCTGGCCCGGCTGCAGCAGGTCAACGCGACCTCCCCCGCTCTGCAGGGCAGCCTCGACGGGCTGCGGGCAGAGGGGGAGCGGCAGTTGGAGCGTCTGCAGCGTAGCCTCGCCGTCTTCGGCGTGAGTGCGGACCGTGGCGTGCCCGGCACCGCACCCCCTGGGCTGGAGGCGGGGCCGCTCGGCGATCTCGCCCTCGCCTTCGGACTGCGCGTCGAGGGACACCGGGCCTTGGGCACCTACGAGGCTCTGGAGCAGGTCGCCAGCAGCACCGGCATGACAGACGTGGTGCAATACATGCAGGAGAGTGTTGCGGCCAAGCAGCAGACCTTGGACGAGTTGGCACGGCTGTGCGGAGACGGGCTGATCGAGGCCGCGGTGCGCGCCGCCGGCGACGCGCTGCCCGACCCGGTGCTCCACCAGGTGTTCGGGGCCTGAGGGCCCGTCGACATCCAAGAGTAAGCGTCGGCAGCCTAGACGCTCGCCACCACCCCGGCACTCTCGCGCCCATGTGCAACCTCTACAGCATCACCAAGGGCCAGGCCGCCATCCGCGAGGCAACCCGGGCCATGGTGGACCGCACCGGGAACCTCCCACCCCTGCCAGGCATCTTTCCCCGACCAGATGGCGCCCGTGGTGCGCAGCGGGCCAGACGGGCGCGAGCTGGCGATGCTGCGCTGGGGCTTCCCCTCCCCGCCCGGCGTGCCCGCCAACCGGCCGGTGACGAACATCCGCAACACCAAGTCCAGCTTCTGGCGCGCATGGATGAAGCCTGAGAACCGCTGCCTGGTGCCGGTGAGCAGCTTCTGCGAGTACGCATCGGGCAAGCCCGCCGTGCCGCATTGGTTCGCACTGGGCGAGGACCGTCCCCTGTTCGCTTTCGCCGGCCTGTGGCGGCCCTGGACGGGTACGCGAGGCACCAAGGCCGAGCCGATCGAGGGCGAGCACGAGGTGTACGCCTTCCTGACGTGTGAGCCGAACGCGGTTGTCGCGCCGATCCACCCCAAGGCCATGCCGGTGATCCTGACCACGGCGGACGAGTTCGAGACGTGGATGACGGCGCCGGTGCAGGACGCGCTGGAACTGCAGCGCCCGTTGCCGGATGGGCTGCTCAGTGTGGTAGCGACAGGGGCGAAGCATGACGGCGGGGAAGTCGTGCTATCCCCTGCCCTGCTACTGTGACAGCCTTGCGCTGGCGGCTAGCGGGAGCCGGGCTGCTGCGGCTGACGCTGGGCGTCTTGGCTCTTGGCAGCATTGCGGTTGGCCACATGCCGGCCCACGGCACACCCTCCTGCTGCCCCAAGGACACCATGTCCAGCCGCGTGGCCAGCGACGCCACCCACGACTGCACCCTTGATGCAGCCTGCTGCCTGTGCGGAGGGTGCGCCTGCCAGGATCGCAGCTACACCCAGGACACCGAGGATCAGGGACGTCTTCACGAGCATCTCCCACATTCGAACAACTCTGAAACGTCGTTCACGCGCGAAAGTTTGTGCTGATCTAGAGCTGGCCCATGAGGAAGCACTCCAGCTCGCCGCCTTCTCTGTTCTGGCTCGTGGCAACGAGCGTACTCGCGCTGTGCGGCTGCGCTTAGGTCTCTAACCCGGAGCCGTCCCGATTGTATGATGGGCGCTACGTCGGAACCCGCGAGTCCAACCTTACCGACGCCTGCGGGATCACGGCCACGAAGGGCAGGACTGCGGCGGATATCGCAGGCGGGAACCTCACGATGCAGCTGTTCAACCCCGGCACGAAGATGACGGGAACGGTGGGTTCAGACGGCGTTCTCCGAGCTTCCGGACTATGGAAGAGCCCACGCAGCTTCCACAACTTCACCATCCTCCACGGGAAGGTCGCCGACGGCCTGCTGACGGGGACGGCATCCGACAATCGGTGCGTCACGGAGATCACGCTCAGGAAGTCCGGGCGGCGCTGAGTTTGCCGAGGGTGCTGAGACGAAGCCGAGCGGAGCATGACCGTGCGTCTGCGAGTAGCGCAAGGCACTTCGCCTCTTCTATGATCCGTCTTGCCCGCTGTTCGCCCGGGCGAGAGGGTCCGTCATGCCTCATCCCACACTCAGATGCTGCCCGGCTCTGCTGGTGGGCACCCTTCTGGTCCTGATGCTGGCGGGATGCGGCGGGGGGTCCTATCAGACGACCCAGTGGGATGGCCGGCGCGGCTACGACGGCAACGGCGATTACGGCTACGACCCCGATGCGCCGCGGGAGGCTGCGGCGTTCGAGGCCTACGCCAGCCGGGACTACCCGGCACCGGGACCGCCCGGCGATCCCTGGGGCCCTTACGTCCGCGAAGCCGCCCTTCGCTTCAGCTTCCCCGAGACTTGGATCCGCGCCGTTATGCGCCAGGAGTCGGGCGGGCGGCAGACCAGCGCGGACGGGTCCCTGATCACCTCGAGCGCCGGCGCCATGGGGCTGATGCAGGTCATGCCCGGCACCTACGACATCCTGCGGCAACGCTACGCCCTGGGTCCGGATCCGTACGACCCCCGCAGCAACATCCTGGCCGGGACCGCCTACCTCAAGGAGATGCACGTCCGCTTCGGCGCCCCCGCCTTCCTGGCCGCCTACAACGCCGGACCAGACCGGGTGGACGCCTACCTGAACGGCAGCACGATCCTGCCGGACGAGACGGTGAACTACGTCGCCGCGATCGGCCCCCGTATCGGCATGCAGGCCAGCTTCGGCCCAAGCGCCTATGGCGGCGGGAGCTACGGCACCGAAGTCGCCGCGGTGCCAGCCTCCTCCGACCCGTCGGACGCGGCTTATGCCGGCGGCGGCATGACCGGGATAGAGTATGCCGCCACGCGGCGCTGACACTGATCGCAGCCGATCCGCCGCCTTGGGTAGACGACGACAGACGCCTTGATCGCCCTCATGCTGCAAAGAACGTATCGCGTGCGCCCAGGAGAGGACAGCACGATGAGCGAAGTCCAGAGCAGCACTTCCCGCCAGATCCGGCCTGCGCGAGCGCGATGGCATGTGGATGGAATATGCATTCAGGTAATTGCTCACCCCCTGTGACGTAAGGGTTGCGGTCGGGCTGCGAATATGAGTCAACGTGTGGATGACGCCGCCGCCTGATCCGCTCGACAAGGACGCCTTGATCGCCGCGCTGATGGCGCGGATCGAGGTGCTGCTC
>JBBSIT010000595.1:0-3620 GCA_038231995.1 Acetobacterales bacterium
ATGCGTTCCGGCTGCGGCTCGTGCCCGCTGCGGCGGATCGCCTCGGCGAAGAAGTCCTGCGGTATCTCGATGTGGATGCCGGCGCCGTCGCCGGTCTTGCCGTCGGCGTCCACCGCGCCGCGGTGCCATACGGCCTTGAGCGCGTCGATGCCGGCCTGCACCACCTCGCGCCGTGGGCGCCCATCGAGCGAGACGACGACGCCGACGCCGCAGGCGTCGTGCTCCGGGGAGGGATCGTACGTGCCGGCGAGCCGGGCGACGTTGGCGTTCCAGTCGGAGACGAAATCGCTCATGCTCTCTACTCCGCCGCGACGGCCAGGGCCGTTTGCTGCATCCACTCGTGCATTGCCGCCGCCGCGTCCCGCCCGTCGCGGATCGCCCACACCACCAGGCTCGCGCCGCGCACGATGTCGCCGGCGGCGAACACGCCGGGCATGTTGGTCATCGCCGTGCGGTGATGGACTTTCAGGGTGCCCCAGCGGCTGACCTCCAGCCCCGGCTCGTCCCACAGCGCCGGCAGGTCGTCCGGGTCGAAGCCCAGCGCCTTGACCACCAGGTCCGCCTCGATCGTGACCCGGCTGTCCGCCGGCTCCACCGACTGCCGGCCGGACGCGTCGGGCATGCCCAGCCGCATCCGCTGCACCCGCACGCCGGACACCCGCTCGTCACCCAGGAACGCCTCGGGCGCGGAGAGCCAGACGAACTCGACGCCTTCCTCCTCCGCGTTCTTCACCTCCCGCATCGAACCCGGCATGTTCGCCTTGTCGCGGCGATACAGGCACTTCACCGACACGGCGCCCTGCCGCACGGCGGTGCGCACGCAGTCCATCGCCGTGTCGCCGCCGCCGATCACCACCACGCGCTTGCCCGCGGCGTTCAGCGTGCCGTCCTCGTAGGCCGGCACCTGGTCGCCCAGGCCCTGCCGGTTGCTGGCCGTCAGGTAGTCCAGCGCCGGCACGATGCCGTCCAGCCCGGCGCCGGGTCCGCCGATGTCGCGCGGCTTGTACACGCCCGTCGCGATCAGCACCGCGTCATGCCGCGCGCGCAGCTCGGCGAAGCCCAAGTTACGGCCGAGCTCGACGCCTAGATGGAACTGGATGCCGCCCTCCTCCAGCAGCCGCCAGCGGCGGGCCACGATCTCCTTCTCCAGCTTGAAGCTGGGAATGCCGTAGATCATCAACCCGCCGACCCGGTCGTACCGGTCGTACACATGCACCTGGTAGCCGCGCCGGCGCAGCTCCTCAGCCGCTGCCAGACCGCCCGGCCCGGCGCCGATGATGCCCACGGAGTGCGGCAGCTCCCGGCGCGGGCGCACCGGCTTGACCCAGCCCTGCTCCCACGCGTTGTCGGTGATGAAGCGCTCGACGGCGCCGATCGTGACGCTCTCGAAGCCCTTCTCGATGACGCAGTTGCCCTCGCACAGCCGGTCCTGCGGGCAGATGCGGCCGCAGATCTCGGGGAAGTTGTTGGTCGCCGAGCTGACCTCGTACGCCTCCTCCAGCCGTCCCTCGGCGGTGAGCTTCAGCCAGTCCGGGATGTTGTTCTGCAACGGGCAGTGCACGATGCAGAACGGCACGCCGCACTGGCTGCATCGGCTGCTCTGCGACGCCGCCTGCGCCGGGTCGAAATCGGCGTAGATCTCGGCGAAGTCCTCGCGGCGCACGCCGGCCCCGCGCTTCGCCGGCGAGCGCTGCGCCAGATGGACGAATTGCAGCATGCGGTCAGCCATGGCGATGCCCTTTGTCCAGCGCCGAGCGCGGAATGGCCGATATAGACGCTTATGCATCTGCTGGCGAGTGGAAACCAACGCGCTACGTCAGCATTGTTGCCATAATCTGCATTCATTTAAGTGAGCTTCGATCGAGACCGCGCGAGTCTAGGCTTTAAAAGGACCGATTCGGTTCTATGCAGCTGGGAGCACGTCCCGCTTGCCGCCGCCTGGCCGATACCGCGCCAGGTACTCCGGCACGACGGCCTCGACCGGGGTGGCCGCCACACCCAGCGCCGCGAGGTCCGGCATCCCGGGCGAGACCACGTTGTCGCGGCTCAGCAGGAGCAGTTGATCGCGAGTGAGCGGCTTGCCCGGGATCAGCTCGCCGAGCCGGGCCTGCAGGCGCGCCAATCCCAGCGGCACGTCTATGAGCGGCCGCCGGCGCCGGGTCTCCCGCAGGACGTAGGCGAGCAGCTCGCGGAAGGTCCAGACGCGCGGGCCGCCGAGCTCATACGTGTGGCCCGGCGCGTCCTCGCGCTGCAGCGCGGCCATGACGGCGTCCGCCACGTCGCCGACATACACGGGTTGGAATCGGGTGCCGCCGTGGATCACCGGCATGACCGGCAGCATCATCGCCATGGCGCCGAACCGGTTGAAGAACTGATCCTCCGCCCCGAACACGAGGCTGGGACGCAGGATGGTCGCCCCTGGGAAGGCGGCGCGCACCTGCGCCTCGCCCTCGGCCTTGCTGCGGGCATAGAGGCTCGGGCTCGCCGGGTCGGCGCCGATCGCGGAGATCTGGACCATGCGGGACGCGCCTGCCGCGGCGGCCATGCGGGCCACTCGCCCGGCGCCATCGGCCTGCACGCGCTGGAAGTCGCCTTCCCGGCCCTCCGCCAAGATGCCGACCAGGTTGACCACGACGTCCGCGTCCTCGACCGCGCGCCCGATCGCAGCCTCGTCGGCCAGCGAGACATGCAGCGGCACGACCTGCGCCACCCGGCCGGTCGTCATCAAGGGCTTGGCCGCCTCGGTGTTGCGCCCTGCGACGCGCACGATATGGCCCTTCGCCACCAGCCGCTTGACCACGTAGCGGCCGATGAACCCCGCGCCCCCAAAAACCGTCGCCACGCTGCGCGTCGCCATAGCCGCCTCCATGCCTGCTACGGACTTAGTATGACTCGCGGCGCGTGCTCTCAAGTGACAGGGCCGCGGGAAAGCTCGGCAGGGTCGCCTCCCCATGTGGGCAGTAGGCGAGGCGGCCGGGCGCTCGCACAGTCAGGTCAGCTCAGGAGGCTCCGATGACCGACTCCCATCCATCCCCGCTTCAGGCCTGCTCCGGCGCGCTGTCCGACCTCGTCGCCAATGCCGCCCCGGGCGCCGTCGCCGTCCATTCCCATCGCTCGCGCTCGAGCGGCTTCGTCTGGCGACCCGGCCTGATCGTCACCGCCGACGAGACGCTGGCCGAGGAGGGCAAGATCGCCGTCGTGCTGCCGGGCGGAGAGGCGGTGCCCGCGACATTGGCCGGGCGCGACCCGACCACCGACGTCGCGCTGCTTCGCGTCGAACGCGCGGACCTGCCGCCGGTGGCGCTCGCGCCCGGACAGGTCGCGGCCGGCGCGCTCGCGATCGTCGTCGGAGCGCAGGACGGCAACCCGGCCGCAGCGCTCGGGGTGGTGTCGCTGGCCGGTGGCGGATGGCGCAGCCTGCGCGGCGGAGAGATCGACGCGCGCATCGAGCTGGACCTCTCGATGCGGCGCTCCAGCGAGGGAGGTCTCGCGCTCGACGCGGCGGGCGGCGTGTTCGGGATGGCCGTGTTCGGCCCGCGCGGACGCGTCCTGGTCATCCCGTCCACCACGATCGAGCGCGTCGCCACCAAGCTTGCCGCCCACGGCCGTATCGCCCGGGG
>JBBSIT010000596.1:0-3617 GCA_038231995.1 Acetobacterales bacterium
TCAGGCGCGGGCCGCCGCTCCCTGCGCCGCCCGGCCGCCGGGCGCGGGCGTGTGTCCCGGCCCGGCTGCTGACCCTGCCCCGAGCCTTGCCGCCGTGCCGCCGCCCCGCGGCTCACCGGTCGGCGATCCATCCTCCGGCCTGGCCTCGGGTCCCACGACACCCTTGCTGAATGCCGCGCGCTTCCGCGGCAAGTGACGGACCCTCGGCGTCGGCTCCCGCCAGGACCCGACATTCAAACTGAGACACTACCCCTACTTCTCGACGAACGCCTTCTCGATCACGTAGTGGCCCGGCTGGCTGTGGCTGCCCTCCTCGAAGCCGCGCCCCTTCAGCAGCGTCGTAACGTCGGAAAGCAGCGCCGGGCTGCCGCATAGCATCAGGCGGTCCCGCTCCCGGTCGAGCGGCGGCAGGCCGAGGTCCTCCGCCATCTTGCCGCTCTCCAGCAGCGCCGTGATGCGGCCCTGGTTGCGGAACGGCTCGCGCGTGACGGTGGGGTAGTAGAGCAGCTTGCCCTGCACCAGCTCGCCGATGAACTCGTTGCCCGGCAGCGCGCCGACGATCTCCTCGCCGTAGCCCAGCTCCGCCACCGTCCGGCAACCATGCACCAGCACGACGTGCTCGAACCGATCGTACACCTCCGGGTCCTTCACGATGCTGGCGAACGGCGCCAGCCCCGTGCCGGTGCCCAGCAGCCACAGCGTCCGGCCCGGCAACAGGCTGTCCTGCACCAGCGTTCCCGTCGCCTTGCGGCCGACCAGCAACGGGTCGCCCTCCTGCAGGTGTTGCAGCCGCGACGTGAGCGGCCCATCCGGGACCTTGATGCTGAAGAACTCCAGCCGGTCCTCGTAGTTGGCGCTCGCCATGCTGTAGGCGCGCAGCAGCGGCTTGCCATTCACCTCCAGCCCGATCATGGCGAACTGGCCGTTGAGGAAGCGGAACGCCGGGTCGCGCGTCGTGGTGAAGCTGAACAGGTTGCTCGTCCAGTGGCGGACGGAGGTGACGCGCTCGGTCATCAGGTTGGACATGGCGGGCGGGATCTCGCTGAATACTATCGCTTGACGTGGGTGGACGCGGGACAGATGCCAGGGATCGCCGCGCCCTGTCGAGGCAGGACTGCCTTGCCAAGCACACAGGACCGCGAGACGATCGCTCGGCAAACCGGAAGCGCAGATGGGGCCGATATTGATCTGGGGCGCGGGCGCCATCGGCGGCACCATCGGCGCAGTGCTGCACCGGGCCGGGCACGACGTGACGCTGGTCGATGTCGTGCCGGAGCACATCGCCGCGATCCGCGACTCCGGGCTGCGCATCACCGGCCCGATCCAGCACTTCACCGAGCGGATGCCGGCGCTGCTGCCCGGCGAGGTCACGGGCGAGTGGCAACACATCTGGCTCGCGGTGAAGGCGCACCATACCGAGGCAGCCTGCCAGGCGCTCATGCCGCATCTCGCACCGGACGGATACGTGCTGTCGCTGCAGAACGGCCTCTGCGAGGATATCATCGCCGGCGTCGTCGGGCGCTCCAGCGTGGTAGGCGCGTTCATCAACTTCGGCGCGGACTGGATCGCGCCGGGCGAGATCATGTGGGCCAACCGCGCCGCCGTCGTGGTGGGCGAGTTCGATGGGCAGGACACGCCGCGGCTGCGGGCGATCCACGCGGCCCTGCTCGACTTCGAGCCCGGCGCGATCACCACGCCGGATATCTGGTCCTATCTGTGGGGCAAGCTCGGCTACGGCGCCATGCTGGTCGCCCAGGCGCTCGGCCAGGCCGGCATCGCCGATTGCCTCGCCCGGCCGGAGCTGCTGCCGCTCTGGCGCCGGCTGGGCGGCGAGGCGGTCGCGGTGGCGCTCGCCGAGGGCGTGCAGCCCCGCGGCTTCAACGGCTTCGACCCGGCCGCCTTCGGACCCGACGCCACCGAGGCGCAAGCCGCCGCCAGCGTCGCCGCCATGGCCGAGTTCAACCGCGGCAGCGCCAAGACGCATTCCGGCGTGTGGCGCGACCTCGCCGTGCGTCGGCGCCGCACCGAGGTGGACGCGCAGATCGCCCCCATCGCCGTGATCGGGGCGCGCCACGGCCTGCCCTGCCCGGCCATCGCCCGCCTCGTCGCCATGATCCACGAGATCGAGGACGGACGCAGGCCCATGCACGACGAGAACCTGCTGGAGCTGGCAGAGGCATGAACATCCGCTTCGATGGCGAGCTGGTGGCGGTCAGCGGCGCCGGGCACGGCATCGGCCGCGCCATCGCCGAGAATTTTTTCGCGACTCGGCGCAGAGGTGCATGGCTGCGACCTCTACCCGGCCGAGGTGCCCGGCGTCGCCATGGCGGTCGTGGACATCACTGACCGTGCCGCCGCCGGTGCCTGGATCGAGGGCGCCGGCCGGCCTGTCTCAATCCTTGTGAGCAACGCGGGCGGCGTCGCCGGGCAGGTCGGGCGGCCGGTCGAGGACGTGCCGGACGCGGACTGGGACCGCATCATGGCGATCAACGTCGGCGGCGCCTTCGCGCTGTGCCGGGCGGCGCCGCCGGGCATGAAGCGCGCGGGCCGGGGCCGCATCGTGACAATCAGCTCGGGCGCCGGGCTGCAGGCGTCGCTGACCGGCATCCAGGCTTACGCCAGCGCCAAGCACGCCCTAGTCGGGCTGACCCGGCAGCTCGCGCACGAGCTTGGGCCGCACGGCATCACGGTGAACTCCGTCGCGCCCGGCCTGATCCGCAGCAACCCGGCGACCGAGCTTCAGTGGGCGGCCTACGGCGAGGCCGGGCAGCGCGCCTTGCTGGACCGCATCGCGCTGCGCCGGCTCGGCACGGCGCAGGACATTGCCGACGCCGTGCTATTCTTTGCCTCGCCCCTCGCGGGATTCGTGAACGGCCAGGTGCTGTCGGTGGACGGCGGGAGATAGACATGACCAACCCCAAGCACCCCGACGGCGAGCCCTGGCAATGGCCGGAGCCGACCTGGCGCGGCATCGTCGATCGCGTGCGCGCCGGCCGAAGCCTGGCGCCGCGCACCTGGCCTGCCGGAGCACGCTGCGCCGTCGCCCTGTCGTTCGACGCCGACCACGACACCATCCCGCTGCGCGACGGCGACGAGAGCCCGATGCGGCTCAGCCAGGGCCAGTATGGCGCGCGCCGCGGCCTGCCGCGCATCCGGGACCTGCTGCAGCGCGAGGGGGTGCCGGCCACGTTCTTCTACCCCGCCGTCTCGGCCTTCCTGTATCCGGACGAGGTGCGCGGCGTGGCAGCCGACGGGCACGAGATCGGCATCCACTCCTGGATACACGAGGTCAACACCACCCTCCCCTATGAGGCCGAGCGCGACCTGACGTTCCGCGCCGCCGACGTGCTGTCCGGCCTGGCCGGCCGCGCCCCTGTGGGCATGCGTACGGCAAGCTGGGACTTCTCGGTCAACACCCTGCGGGTCATCCGCGAGCTGGGCCTGCTCTACAACAGCAGCCTGATGGCGGATGACGAGCCGTACGAGCTGCTGGACGCGGGCGAGCCGACCGGGGTGGTCGAACTGCCGCCCGAGTGGATCAGGGACGACGCGGTCTATTTCAACTTCATGCGGTTTAGCGCGCTGCGGCCCTACACGCCGCCGAGCGCGGTGGAGGA
>JBBSIT010000597.1:0-3614 GCA_038231995.1 Acetobacterales bacterium
GCCGCCGGGCTTGGCCGTGGATGGCGCTGTTCGTACTGGGCGTTGCCGGCGCGACCGCGGTCTGGATGCAGCGCGCCCTGGAGCCGCAGTCCGTCCGGCCAGCAGCCGAACTCGCCTTGCCTGCCCCGGCGGGAGCTGGATCATCCCAGGAAGCCGCGCCTGCGCCGTCACCGCCCGTCGACGCCGCAGCCGAACCAACCTCGCCCTCTGCGCCTCAAACGCTTTCCGAGCCGGCCCTCACGCCAACACCGGAGCCGACGCCCGCGCCAGCACCGCCCGTCGCCATAGCAGCCGAACCAGTCCTGCCATCCCCGCCTCAAGCGGCTTCAGAGCCAGCACCCGAGCTGGCACCTGAGCCAGTGCCCGACGCAGTGCCCGCGCCGGGTTTGCCCGGCGTTCCCGACCTGCGGGCACCCGAGCCCGACGCTGTGGCGACCGAGCCCCCACCTGCCGCGCTGCCGACGCCGGACGCCGAGCCCGATGCGGCCGATCCGCAGCCCCCGTTGCCCATTCCGCCAGTGCCCGTTCCCCCATTGCCCATACCCCCGGTGCCCACCCTGGCTCCGCCGGATCGGCGCGTCGTGATCTATCGTCGCCCCGCCTCCTCTGCGGCCGAGGCCGAGGCGGCCCGTTTGGCAGCGAAGCTGCGGCCGCTCGCGGCGCAGGTCGAGACACGGACGGCCATCGCCATTTCCCGTCTGCCCACCTTGCGTTATTTCCACGCCGAGGACGCCGCCGCCGCACAGGAGTTGGCCGCTGCACTTCGCCGCCGCGACACGGAATGGCGCGTGCAGGCCATACTCAATCAGGCTCCCCTTCTGCCGCCGCACAGTTTTCAGATCTGGCTGCCAGATCGTTGACCGGCAGCCTCGCTGGCGGTCTCGTATGCCGTTCTTATGGGGTGTCCATCGAATGCAGCCCGGACCAACGCCTCTGCCGAGCAGGACGAACTCTGTCGCTGACCTGCAATCTCTCCAGCCGCAGAATCGGACGATTATGGTAACTCGACCGAACCATGATCTGAAAAGAGCGTCTGACCGAGCGTGATGCGCTCCGCGACGCGGCCAAGCTGCGGCGGGATCGAGCTCAATGAGGACAGCGCGGTGATAGCCAACAAGGCTAGTCTTGTCTCTACAGAGTAGATACAATCTCTGGCACCACAGATCGGAACAGCAGTATGAGGGCCATGGTCAAGAAGTGGGGCAATAGCGCGGCCGTGCGGATCCCGGCTACCGTTCTTGAAGCCGCACAGGTCCAACTGGATCAGCTCGTTGATGTGCGCGAAGAGCGGGGACGGATCATCATCGAGGCGCTGCGGCCGGAGAGCTACGATCTGGCAGCCTTGGTGGCCGGGATCACCGACGAGAACCGGCACGACGCGATCGATATGGGGGCACCCGTGGGGCAGGAGGCCTGGTAGTGGCCGCCGGCTACGTGCCGGATGCGGGTGATATCGTCTGGCTGCAGTTCGATCCACAAGCCGGGCGTGAGCAGGCGGGGCACCGGCCTGCCGTGGTGCTGAGCTCCGCCAGCTACAACGGTCGTGCCGGCATGATCGTCTGCTGCCCCACCACGACGCGGATCAAGGGCTACCCGTTCGAGGTGGCGCTTGCCGGGACGCCGCTGAGCGTCGTGCTGGCGGATCAGGTGAAGAGCCAGGATTGGCGCGCGCGCAAGGCGACCCGGAAAGGGCAGGTCAGCCCGGCCGAACTGGCCGAGGTGCGCGTGAAGCTCCGTGCGTTGATAGGTTAATCAGAACAAAGGGTCCGAATGCTCACCGGCGAAATCCGCAACCAAGTCGACCAGATCTGGAACAGCTTCTGGACCGGCGGGATCTCCAACCCGCTCGAGGTCATCGAGCAGATCACCTACCTGCTGTTCATCCGCCGCCTCGACGACCTGTATACGCTGGAGGAGCGCAAGGCCGCCCGCCTCAGGCAGCCGATGGCGCGGCGCATCTTCCCCGAGGGCACGGACCCGCGCGGCCGACCCTATGAGGACCTCCGCTGGTCGCGCTTCAAGAACATGGCGCCGGCCGAGATGTTCGCCGTGGTGGGCGAGCACGTCTTCCCCTTCCTCCGCACCCTGGGCGGGGACGGCTCCACCTACTCGCACCACATGCGCGACGCCCGCGTCACCGTCCCGACCCCGGCGCTGCTGGCGCGGGTGGTGGACATGCTCGACCACGTGCCGATGGAGGACCGCGATACCAAGGGCGACCTCTACGAGTACATGCTCGGCAAGATCGCGACCGCCGGGCAGAACGGGCAGTTCCGCACGCCGCGGCATATCATCCGGCTGATGGTGGAGATGACGGCGCCCTCGCCCCGGGACGTGATCGTGGACCCGGCCTGCGGCACCGCCGGCTTCCTGGTGGCGGCCGGAGAGTACTTGCGGGACCACCATCCGGAGGTGCTGCGCGACGAGGCGCTGCGGAAGCACTTCCACCACGGCCTGTTCCACGGCTTCGACTTCGACGGCACCATGCTGCGCATCGGCTCCATGAACATGCTGCTGCACGGGGTCGAGAACCCGGACATCCGCTATCGCGACAGCCTGGCGCAGGGCCACGCGGAGGACGCGGAGCGCTACACGCTGGTGCTGGCCAATCCGCCCTTCGCCGGGGCGCTGGACGCCGAGACGGTGGCCAAGGACCTGACCGCCATCGTCAAGACCCGCAAGACGGAGCTGCTGTTCCTGGCGCTGGTGCTGCGCCTACTGAAGCCCGGCGGCCGCGCGGCGGTGATCGTGCCGGACGGCGTGCTGTTCGGCAGCAGCAAGGCGCACAAGGAGCTGCGGCGGATGCTGGTGGAGGAGCAGAAGCTGGACGGCGTCGTGTCGCTGCCCTCCGGCGCGTTCCGACCCTATGCCGGCGTGTCCACCGCCATCCTGCTGTTCACCCGCACGGACAGCGGCGGGACGGAGGGCGTGTGGTTCTATGACATGGAAGCGGATGGCTGGAGCCTGGACGACAAGCGCCAGCCGCTGCTGCCGGAGGCGAAGCTGGGGCCGGCGCCAGAGGGGAAGCTGAGCGAGGCCGAGCACGCGCGGAACAACCTGCCCGACGCGCTGGCGCGCTGGGGGCAGCGGGACGGCGCGGAGCGCGAGCGGGCGCGCACGGCGCAGAGCTTTTGGGTGCCGAAGGCGGAGATCGCGGCGGCGGGGTGGGACCTGTCGCTGAACCGCTACAAGAAGATGGTGCGGGAGGACGTGGCGGACCGGACGCCGAAGGAGATCATGGCGGAGCTGGTGAGGCTGGAGGACGAGATCAGGGAGGGGATGAAGGAACTTGAGGAGATGCTGTCTCAATGAGCAACATTCGTTCCTCTGAGCGTATTCACTTCCGACCTTTGGGCGAACTCGTCACTTTCCTTGACCATAAGCGCCGGCCAGTCCGTGAAGCCGACCGCAAGCCTGGACCATACCCCTATCTCGGTGCCAATGGGCCACAAGGGACCATCGACGGTTTCTTATTTGGTAACTGCCCAGGTTGTCGCGGAAAGCTCAAGTGATCCGCAGTTCGGCGACCAGGTTGTCGGGTTGGCCTGTCAGGGCGGCCAGCAAATCCCAGCCCTGCTTTCTTGCGGTTGAGATCAGCGTGCGGAGGACGGCGA
>JBBSIT010000598.1:0-3611 GCA_038231995.1 Acetobacterales bacterium
ACTTCGGCGAGTGCGGCAAGCAGAGCAGCAAATGGCACAGGGCGACCTCACGAAGCGGGAAGGTCGCCTTCATACAGCCGCTACGTCACCCCGCCGCCGCTCACGCCCAGGCCGCTACGGCAGAACTGAATGGCCCTGGCTCGCGAGGCAGCAGGTCCAGCACGGTCTCGGGCGGCCTGCACAGGCGGACGCCGAGCGGAGTTGCGACGATGGGGCGGTTGATCAGGATGGGATGGGCCATCATAGCATCGAGGAGCTGGTCGTCTGTGAGATTGGCGTCGCCTAGGCCAAGCGCGGCGTACGAGGCGCCCTTCTCACGCAACAAATCGCGGACCGGAATGCCCATCCGCCGGATGAGGTCCACGAGCTCCTCCCTGGAGGGGGGCGTTTTGAGGTACTCGATCACGGCCGGCTCCACCCCGTTGTTGCGGATGAGCGTCAACACGGTGCGGGAGGTCCCGCATGCGGGGTTGTGGAAGGTGGTCACGGTCATGCGCGTGTCCTCAGCCAGATGCGGCGCCATGCTGACACGCCGGGATGCGACCCGGAGGGGCGCGGCGCGTTGATACGGCGGCATCTCAAGGAGACCTCCTATCATGGACGACAAGCAGATCGAAGGCGGCGCAGGACCGGCCCTGGCGGCCCACAGCAAGGACGCCTCTGTCCCGGGCGGGAACCCGGCCTCCAGTGCGACCGGGCATGACGACAAGCGGCCGGGCGCCGCCGCGAGCGACGTGTCCGACACAGTGAGCAGAGTCGCCGGACAGGCGCGGGACGCGGCCGGCAAGGTTGCCGCCTCGGTCTCGAATGCCGCGGGACAGGTGCGCGATCAAGTCTCTGGACAGGGCGGCGCCACGGACCAGGTGGCGGAGTTCGTGCGCGAGAAGCCGATCGCGGCGTTGCTGGCCACGGGCGCTGTCGGCCTGATCCTGGGAATGCTCCTGACCCGGCGCTGAGCCGCCCCCGGGACCCGTCGGCAGCGGCTGACCAGCCGTCTCACCGGTGCCATGGCCCGGCCTGGACGACGGAGGACCGCTGCCATGCTCGACCGCACCACCCTCGCCCGCCTTGGCAAGCTCGTGGCGGCCGATGTCGCCGCAGGCCTGCCGGGACCGAACTCGGAGGCGGTCTCCCGCTTCCTGGAGACGCAGCCCGAGGCCGCGCTCGACCTCCTGGACATGCTCCTGGCCGAAGCGCGCAAGAAGCGGCGCAGCGAGGAGTTGGTCGCCGCGTATGGCACCATGTTCGGCCAGGCGCTCGAGTTCATCCGCTACGCCGTCGAGGGCGGGTCCACGCAGGCGGCTGATCTGGTGGAGGCCGTCCGTCAACGGCTGCTCGCGGTGGGCAAGGACGGA
Source organism: Acetobacterales bacterium (assembly GCA_038231995.1). GTDB lineage: Bacteria > Pseudomonadota > Alphaproteobacteria > Acetobacterales > Acetobacteraceae > JBBSIT01. Next base: position 1,356 of record JBBSIT010000598.1, read on the forward strand.
AAGGCCGAGGCCGCGCTGGTGCTGATGGTCCTGCGCGAGTTCGCGAGCGCCAAGCTCGACCCCGGCCCCGAGCTCCGGGAGTTGATGGAGCGCTTGGCGGACGAGATGGCCGCGAACGCCCCCGTGCCTGGGGGCCTGGAGGTGCTCGACACCTATCTCGAGGACCTCACCCGCGAGGTCGGTGGCGACCCGTTCGAGCTCTACGCCCAGGTGCGCGAGATGGCGGACGCCTTCCCGGACAACCAGCGCGCGGCGATGGGCGCCTGGCTGCTCCAGGCCCGTGAGGGAACGGCGCGGGAGGCCGCCCTGGGCTGGCTGCTGGACGCATCCGCCTCGGTGCGCAACTCGGCCGCGTCCGGCCTCGAACAGGCGGCGGCAAGGGGCGGCGTCTCAGGCGTGATGCTCCGGCGCCTGATCGCGTTGCGCAACTGGCTGCCCGAGGCTGATCGCGTGCCGCTGGACCAGGCGATCCAGACGTGTCGTCGCGAGGGCGTGGACATCGGTGCCGTGCCGCAGCCGCAGGTGCGCGAGATCCTCGCCTCCGGGATCGACGGGGCCGGCGCCCAGAGCATCTTCGTCGTCACCCGGGAGGGCCGGCGGAACGCCACAGCCTGCCTGCTGATCAAGCACGGCATCGGCGTCAGGGACGCCTGGGCGAGCCACGGGCTGACACGCGCGGAGCTGGGCGAGTTCCTGGCGCAGGTGCAGCAGATCGACCTGTTGCCCACCAGCCTCGACTACGTCCGGATCGCGGCCGCGCACGCGCTGGCCGTCAATCTCACATCGGGGGTGATGCCGCCCTTCGCCATGCTGGACGTCACGGAGACCGCGGGCCTGCCAGGGCTCCAGCCCGAAGCGCTCACCACGGACGCCGTGCTGGGCCTGCTCGAGGCCGAGGCGGACCCGGCCCTGTCGCGACCGGAGCGGATCGCGGAGGTGCTGGCGAGCAGCCGCGGCCTGCCGGCCGAGTTCACCTTCCTCGACTCCTGGTTCGAGGCGGACGCCGAGGCCGAGCAACTGCTCGAAGGCAAGGGCATGACCCGCGCGAAGCGGGTCGCGCTGGTGCAGGACGAGCTGCTGCCCCGGCGGGCCGCGAAGTGGGTGGAGCGCCTGGCCTGGACCGCGCTGACCTTGCGCCACGGCGAGGAGGACGAGCCGTGGGAGGCGTTCTTCGTCTCCGCCCGGGAACTCAAGACGGGGCGCCGGGTCGGCGAGGTCCCGCTCATGGCGCACGTAGCCGCCCTCACCGTGGACGCCTACGCGGCGAACCATCCCGGGCCGCGGAGCCCTCCTGCCAGGAGACTTCGCTCGCGGTAGGGCGCACTCGGTGCGGCCCAATTGCTGCATGAGCATGGGCGAATACGGCGGCCTGGGCTAGGAATTCGCCCACAGGCAGCGCCAGGTGGTCAGGCCCGGGGCGAGCGACGCGCCGGCGGTGCCTCAGGAGCCCTGACGGGCGCCATGCCGCGGTTCCGGCGCAGCATGAGCCATAGCGCCGCCAAGGGCGTGACGACGCTGCCCGGCACCAGCACCGCCTCGGCGCCGAAGCACCAGAGCAGGACCGGCAGCGCGAATATGCCGTCGTCCGGATCGGCCAGCACGCGCCCGTCGCGCGCGGCCCATCCAGGCAGCTTTCCCGGCGCGCTCACGTTGATCTCCCAGAACAGGCCGCCGATCCCGGCGCCCGCCAGCAGCCCCAGCGCCACCGCCATCGGTCCGAGCACGCCGCTCGCGGCGCCCAGCCCGAGGCCGATGAACGCCATGACCCCGGCCGAGCAATCCGCGATCAGGTCGTAGCGGTGCCCGTGCCGGCTGAAGCGCCGCGTTTGCCGGGCGAGCTCGCCGTCGGCGCGGTCGAGCAGCGCCGAGAACACGAATATTCCGGCGCCGATGTTGGTCCACCCGTCCTGTCCCTGCGCGAACGCCACAGCCGCGGCGAGGGCGGTGGCGAAGCGCAGCGCCGTGAGATGGTCCGGCGTTATCCCGGTCCCGGCGATCGCCCGGACTGCGGGGCGGACAACGCGGTGCAGGACCGTGTCGTGGCTCATGCTAAAGCGCTTTCAGGCGGACTGTCCGCACCTTGCGGGCAGCCGCCTGAGTAAGCGCGTGAAACCAAAACTAAACCGCGTCCAGTTCGAGACCCATAGTTGTTGTGCTTGGCTGCACGGCGGTCATTCCCATATGGCGGCTTTCTGGTGAAGGTGTCGTCAGAACTGATGTTACGAGTTGATCGTGAGCGCTGGGGTCAGACGCGGG
>JBBSIT010000599.1:0-3604 GCA_038231995.1 Acetobacterales bacterium
CACACCGTAGCCAACCCAACACCGTTCCGGAATCGTCCGCCCACAAAAATCGCAAAACCGAATCGCTTATTCATGCGGAAGGCCTAAGGCTGCTGTGACCCGGCGCTTCTCCTGGAGCAACGCTCCGCACTGCTGGACCAGCTCGAGAGCTTCCCTCTTCGTCCAACCGCACCGCTCGCCTTTCCGGTCGCCCTGTTGCGCCTTCTCGGTCCCGTTGTCGATCTCGGCATACGTCGAGATGCAGGTGAGCGGCCCCACGGTGAGGCCCGCCTCCCGCGCCACGAATCCCATAAGCCGACCCAAGCCGATGAGGTTGCCGAGGCACCGAGCGACATAATAATGGTTGCGGTAAGATGCTGTCAGCAGAAGGCGCTCCCCATCCCGCTTGAAGCTGAGCGAACTCAGGCACGGTCCGCCCCGCCACCGCGTATCCCGGGAAGGATCGTGGATGCCGACCTCGTAGATGCTTCTGAATGTTCTGCCGAGGGTTTGTTGCCGTTTGATCCTGCGAACGATCCGATCGAGTTGATTGGCGGTGCCCGCCCCAGGCAAAGGCCAGCAGATCATGCGTTCGAAATAACGACCCCAATCGCCCGTCATCGGCCTCATCCGGCGGTGTAGGTCGGGGTAGTCCTGATAGAGTTGCGCTGCGGTGCGCGTGCGGGCGAACGCCTCCGGGAAGATGGTGTTCGCGACGGTCGCGACCGAATAGCGGCCGTGGCCCCGTACGAACTGGTCCACCTTTCCGATGATGGCCGCGTCCAAGGCATCGCATGCAAGAGGATCATCTATGTCAATGACGACGTTGTAGGCTTCGCCGCCTGCGGCAACGACGGTCCGGCTTGCGGCAGCCATGCTTGAGCGCAGCTCGGCTGAGGTTTGATGGGTACATACATCTACGCGAGCTCCTTCATCATCACGGCGGAGCGCAGGAGGCGCGGCGCCAGATAGGTCCCATGCAGCCAGGCGTGGCCGTCCTCGCCCCACTCCGGCCCCCAGGAGTTGCGGACCAGGACCGCTTCGATGTTGCCATCAAGCCTTCCGTGGCCAACCGCCAGCACGGCATGAACCCGCTCGGGATCGGGCGGCTCCACCGCGGCGACGATCCCGTCTGGGCCGGGTAGGTAGAAGGCGTCCGAGATCGTCATTACGAGCAGGACCGGCGAGCCTGCGGCGAGCGGCGCGACCACATCGCCCACCGAACATGCGGTTTGCACGGCGCTGTCCCGCCGGAACAGCTCTGTCGCACCCGGCGGCGGTGCCCATTTCGCTGGGTCGGGGTCCGGCCCGTTCGTGTAGGGCCATGCGGCCTCAATTGGCTGGCCGTCAAGACGGATGCCGTCCAGCATCCCATTCAGCGTGGCTCCGCCATTCGGCGTGCCCCCATCGCGGCGGACGGCGTGATAGTAGGCCCACTCCGCGGACAGCGGGTCGAACGGGAGGCCCCGCGCCACGCTATGCGCGTCGCTCGCCGCGAAGGCCAGGCAGGTGGGGCGCGGGTTCTGGTCTCGCGCCGGCGCGAACAAGGAACGGAGGTCACGCAGCACAGTCACTGCCATCACGCCGCCTGCAGCAGCCGGCGGCGCTCGGGCTCCCACATGCCCGGCCGCTCGGGGCCGCGCAGGTCGTAGCGCAGACGGTAGGCCGCAAGCGGCTGGCGCGGCAACCAGGGCCGCCGCTCCTCCAGCACGATTTCGCCCGGCTCCGCGTTCTCCGCCGGCGGCGCACTTGCGGTGACCGAGCGCGTGACCGGCCCGCCGATTGCGGCGGCCCCGCCCACCCGCTCGCGCTCGTCGCGGAGCAGCGCGAAGCCCGCTCGCGCGAGCCGGTCGAAGTCCCACAAGTAGCCTGCGCCACTGTCCTCGCGCAGGCGCAGGACGAAGAGGTCCTCACGGCCGCCCTCGACGAGTCGCCCTTCGTCGCGCTCGGTGAGCACCCACACGTCGCCCCGCCACGACGCCGGCTCGCATCCCTCGGGAAGCAGGATCTGCTTGATGCGCCTGGGCTCGACCTCGACCAAGCGTGCCCGCTCGCCGCGCCCAATGACCTTGTGCTGCTCCAGCGCGTAGCAAGTCGCCGCGTAGCTGGCGCCGAACCGCAAGGACGCCTGATACGTCACGCGCGGGTCGGCGAAGTCCGCCGGCGTCCACCCTTGCTGTCGCATGTGCAGCGCGACCATCCAGGATGGGACAAGGTACATGGACGCGAAGGCGTCCGCCTCCCGCTCCTGCAGATCCACCCCCCTCGCGCCCGACGAGAAGGGTGCCCGGCGCAGGATGCCTTCGTCGTCAAGGCTCGGGCTGTGCCGCATCCAGAGATGCCCCAGTTCGTGCGCCGCGGTGAACCGCTGCACGCTCAGCGGCCGCTGCGTCGTCACGAGTACACCCGCCTCCTCGGCTTGCTGGTCCGCTGGCAGGTAGGCTCCGAGCAGCTTGTCCAAGGGCTGGAACATCAGCGTCGCGCCGAGCCTGGCGACATCGCCGAAGACGTCGATGCGTCCGCCAGCCTCTTCGACCCTCTCCCGCACGCCCAGGTCGCGGTGCAGGCGGAGCGCCGCCTTGATCCCTGCCAGGATGGCGCCGCGCTCATTCGCCATCGCCGCCCGCCTTCACCTTCGCCCGGGCGCGAAGGAAGTCCGCAAACCGCGCCAGTTCCTCGCGGTCACGGCTGGACAAGCTGGCGGCGGCGCGCGCGAGATGTGCCACCTCCTTGGGGAGGGAGGGTTGCGCGATCGCTTGCCCCTCTTCCGTGAACCAAGAGGTCGGTCGTTGGTACAGCTTGGCGAGCGTCCGCAGCTCCAGGGCGTCCACCTTGCGCTGCCCTGCCTCAATGTTCGACAGGGCACTCCGCGGTACCCCGAGGCGCTTGGCCACGTCGTCTTGCGTCAGGCCGACATACTCCCTCGCTTCACGCAGCCGCTCTCCCAATCTGGTCCTGTCCTCATCTGGCGCGCCCCGCGGCGCGTAGCCGGCCTTTTCCTCAGTCATGTCACGGCCTCCCCGTACTTCTCTTTCCAGGCTGCACGAGCCCTCTGGAGCAGATGCCGGACGCACGCCTCAGAATCCGCGTAGCCGCCCGGTGGAACGACGTCGTCCGGCAGTTCGATCCCGAACTGCTCCTCCAGCGCGGTGAGCGCCTCCAGCACGATCAGGGAGTCCACCTCCGGCTCCCATCCAGCGCTTCCGACGTTGTCATTCTCTTTTCCAGCAGCAGCGCGGATTGCGGCTTGGTCGGTGGCGGCAGCAGCGAGGGCGCCGCGCAGGCAGGCTTCGACCGCCTCGGCTGGAAACAACATTACAGCCGATGGACTCAGCACACTCGACATTGAACCCGTCCTATTTTCCTACATTATATATAACTCACGTCCGATATTCGGACAAGAGTTTTCGGTCTACGACGTGCTGCTCCAGTCCAGCCCCTGCGCGGGCACGGCGTGATGAGCGACCTGCAGGACCAGGTCATCCGGAGATGGGGTGGACGGCCCCCAGCGGCATCGATGTGCCAAGGTGCGGGTCGTGAGAACCGGCAGAAAGGGAGCCGCCCGCGATGAGCATTACCATGATCGGCCTCGACACGGCCAAGTCGTTTTTCCAGGTCCACGCCG
>JBBSIT010000600.1:0-3597 GCA_038231995.1 Acetobacterales bacterium
ACGGCGCGATCCGCGACGCGGCGCTGGCGGTGCAGGACGGCCGCATCGCCTGGCTCGGCCCGGCCGCCGAGCTGCCCGGCGCGCCGGAAGCGTTGGCGCTCCAGGTACATCGCTGCGCCGGCGCCTGGATCACGCCGGGCCTGATCGACTGCCACACCCATCTCGTGTTCGGCGGCGACCGGGCGGACGAGTTCGAGCAGCGCCTGCTCGGCGCGACCTACGAGGAGATCGCCCGTGCCGGCGGCGGCATCCGCTCGACCGTCCGAGCGACCCGCGCCGCGACGGAGGAGGAGCTGTACGACGCTGCCTGTGGCCGGCTGCGCGCGCTGATGGCCGAGGGCGTGACCACCGTTGAAATAAAGTCCGGCTACGGGCTGGACGCCGCGACCGAGACGCGCTGCCTGCAGGTCGCCCGCCGGCTCTGCGAGACCCTGCCGGTCACGGTGATCGCCACCTTCCTGGGACTGCACGCGGTCCCGCCGGAGTTCCAGGGCCGCGCCGACGCCTACGTGGACGAGGTCGTCGCCCTGCTGCCCCGGCTCGCGTCCGAGGGCTTGGTCGATGCCTTCGACGCCTTCTGTGAGCGGATCGCCTTCACGCCCGGGCAGGTGCGGCGCGCCTTCGAGGCGGCGCGCGACTGCGGCGTGCCGATGAAGCTGCATGCGGAGCAGCTCAGCGACAGCGGCGGCGCCGTGCTCGCGGCCGAGTTCGGCGCGCTGTCGGCCGACCACCTGGAGTACCTGGCGGAGGACGGCGTGGCGGCCATGGCCGGCGCCGGCACCGTCGCGGTGCTGCTGCCCGGCGCCTTCTACGCCCTGCGCGAGACGCAGCGGCCGCCGATGGACCTTCTGCGGCGCCACGGCGTGCCGATCGCGCTGGCGACGGACTGCAACCCCGGGTCCTCGCCCTGCACGTCGCCGCTGCTGGTCATGAACATGGCCTGCACGCTGTTCAGACTGACGCCGGAGGAGGCGCTGACCGGCTTCACCCGCAATGCCGCCCTGGCGCTCGGCCTGTCCGGACGCGGCACTCTGGCAGTCGGCGCCCATGCCGACCTTGCTATCTGGCGCATCCGGACGCCGGCGGAATTGTGCTACTGGATGGGGCGCAACCCCTGCGCCGGCGTGGTCCGGGCGGGGGTGCCGACGTGACCGGCCCGGCCATCATCCGCGCGGGCGACCTGCTTCCCGTGCCGTGGCGCAACGGCCAAGGCATCACGCGCGACGTGGTGACGCACACCGGGCCGGATGGCGCGCTGCTGTGGCAGGTTAGCATCGCCGAGCTGACCCAGAACGCCGATTTCTCGCACTTCCGCCATTGCGACCGGCTGTTCACCCCCGTGTCGGGCGGCTTGGTCGAGCTCTCGTTCGAGGGCGGCCCATTTCAGCCCTGCCCGTTGCTCCGGCCGATCCCGTTCGCGGGCGAACGGCCGGTGCGGTGCCGGGTCGCCGAGCAACCCGCGCGCGCCTTCAACGTGATAGCGGACCGGCGGCTCTACCGGGCGTCGTGCGAGGTCGTGGCCATCGAGGGATCAGGGCGCCGTCTCGGCGGCCCGGCGCATACGGTCGCGCATTGCCTGAAGGGCCGGGCACGGCTCGTCCACGACCTGTTCCTCGACGCCAGCGACTCCATGGTGCTGGCCGTGGGCGAGAGCATGGCCGTGAGCGGAGAGGCGACGCTCCTCGTCGCGGCTGTCATGCCTCTCGCAGCGGATGGCGGATGATGCGACATGCGTTAACGCTCCTGAAGCGCCTTTCGTGCAATGTCCTCGCTGCGGGGCAGCCCCGGACGCGGCGAGCGCGCTTCGGTCACAGGCGATGGATGGGCAGACAGCGTTTTGTATTTGCTGGTGAAGTCGCTTCTGCTGATCCCTGCGGTCCTGCTGCTGCCGCTCATGGCCGGGTTGGCGCTGCTCCGCAGGCGCGGCGACCCGGCGTGGCGATTGTGCATCGCCTGCGCCGTGCTGCTCTACGCCGTCTCAACGCCACTGGCCGCAGACCTCCTGCTCGACTCGCTCCAACAGGCTCCGTTGTCGGCGCGCCAGGCTGCCGAGAGCGGCGCCCAAGCGATCGTCGTGCTGAGCGCCGAGAGTTCGGTGGGGCCGGAATACGGCGACTCGACCGTGGGACCGATGACTCTCACGCGCGTGCGCTACGGCGCCTGGCTGCACCGGCTGACCGGCCTCCCCGTCCTCGTCACCGGCGGCCCTGGTGCTGCTGGGCAACGCAGCATGGCCGAGGCGATGCGGCAGGCCCTGGTCGAGGATTTCGCCGTCACGGAGGTCTGGGTTGAGGACCGGGCGGAGACGACCGCCGAGAACGCCGCTTTCTCCGCAGTCCTGCTGCGGGCGCACGGCGTGGACCGCGTGCTGCTGGTCACCAGCGCCTGGCATATGCCGCGGTCGCTTCGCGCGTTCGAACGGCACAACATCACCGCGATCGCCGCCCCGACGAACTTCGACGGACCCGGCGAGCGAAGCGTGCTATCGTTGATCCCGAGCGCACGGGCGCTGCAGCGCAGCTACTACGGACTGCACGAATGGATCGGAGGCCTTGTGTACCGGTTGACCTAAACCCCGTCCAGTTTGAAACCCGTGGTCCTGAGCGCTGCCGGTAGGAGGGTTAGGAGAGGCTCTCCCCTGAATGGTGCGGCGACCAGGGAAACGGCACTATGCTTTCCAAACTGGACGCGGTTTAGTTAGGCTGCAACCGTGAGATCACGGTGCTGCTGATCTCGTCGAGTCAGAGGGAGCGACCATCGCTGCCATGTCGGCTTCGCTCCGCGATACGAACCATCATCTCAGCACCTGCTTGAGGCCGTTATGGAAATAGGTCTGTTCTTCCTTGATATCCTCGCGCTCGTCATCCTGGTGGTCACGAGCTTGCGGAACGACATCAAGCGGCCCGGCGAGCCGCTGATAGGCCCGTTCCGGTATGATGTCCCACCCCCTCCGGCTGGCGACACGGTTCAGTCCGTGACCGGCGGCCCACGTCTCAGCCGGCGCTGAGTCATGCGGGACGCAGCCTTCTTCCTGGTCTGGATCGTTCTCTTCCCGATCGCGTTCTGGTCGCCTCATATCGGGGTGCTGCTCTGGATCTGGACCGCGCTCATCTCGCCCGGCGAGCTGTTGTACGGTTTCATGTCGGCCGTCCCCTACAATAAGATCATCGCGATCACGACCGTCGCGACGCTCCTGGCGAGCCCGGAGCGCAAGAGGTTCTATGTCGACGGCACAGTTGTCCTTCTCTGCCTGTTTGCAGTCATGGCGACAGTCTCAGCCCTGACAGCGATCATCCCCTCAGATGACGGCTGGGATCTGTATGGGAGGGTGCTCAAGATCCTGGTCCTGGCGTTCGTCATCTCCGGCGTGATGTGGTCGCGCTACCGCCTGCATGCCACCATACTCGCCGTCTGCCTCGCGTTCGGCTTCGATGGCCTGAATGAGGGCCTTAAATTCCTGGTGACTGGTGGTGGCCATAAAATAATTGGCAAGCTATCTGTCGGCGATAACAACCACTTTGCCCTTGCAATATTAATGACGATTCCACTTCTGTTCTATGCTTACAAATACTCAACTTGGAGATTTGCTAAGCTATG
>JBBSIT010000601.1:0-3594 GCA_038231995.1 Acetobacterales bacterium
CATCGCCGCCGACGTGCTCGCGCGCTGGCACCGGCTGGAGGGAGAAGACGTGTTCTTCCTGACCGGCACGGACGAGCACGGGCAGAAGGTGGAAAAAGCCGCGCGCGACGCCGGGCTGGAGCCGCAGGCGTTCACCGACCAGGTGTCGGCCAAGTTCCGCGAGATGGTCGCCTACATGGGCGTGTCGAACGACGACTTCATCCGCACGACGGAGGAGCGGCACAAGCGCGGCTGCGCTGAGTTATGGCGGCGCCTGCGCGCGTCCGGCGACATCTATCTCGGCCATTACGAGGGCTGGTACGCTGTCCGCGACGAGGACTTCTACGCCGAGGACGCCCTAACCGTCCTCCCGGACGGCACGCGCCTGGCGCCGACGGGCGCGCCTTTGGAGTGGGTGAGGGAGCCCAACTACCTATTCCGCCTTTCCGCGTGGCAGGACCGGTTGCTGGCCCATTATGAGGCCAACCCCGACTTCATCGGCCCGGCCGCCAAGCGCAACGAAGTGTTGAGCTTCGTGCGCGGCGGGCTGACCGACCTCTCGGTCAGCCGCACCAGCTTCCGCTGGGGCGTGCCAGTGCCGGACGACCCCGATCACGTCATGTACGTATGGCTGGACGCGCTGACGAACTACATCACCGCGCTCGGCTACCCCGACACATCCGATCCACGCTGGCCGTATTGGCCGGCCGACCTGCACATGGTCGGCAAGGATATCCTGCGCTTCCACGCGGTCTACTGGCCCGCCTTCCTGATGGCCGCCGGGCTGCCGGTGCCGAAGCGCGTGTTCTCCCACGGCTGGTGGACCGTGGAAGGCGAGAAGATGAGCAAGTCGCTCGGCAACGCGACCGACCCGCGCGAGCTGGTGGACGAGTTCGGTCTCGATCCCGTGCGCTTTTTCCTGTTGCGCGAAGTGCCGTTCGGCAACGACGGCGATTTCAGCCGCCGCGCGCTGATCAGCCGCATGAACAGTGAGCTGGCCAACGACCTTGGCAACCTGGCGCAGCGTTCGCTGTCGCTCATCGCCAAGAACTGCGGCGGCCTGCTGCCGGCGCGGGCGCCGACCACCGACGAGGACAAAGCGCTTATCGAGGCAGCGGCGGCGCTGCCGCGCCTGATGCGCTCCAGCCTCGACCGTCAGGCGTTCCACGATGCCCTGGAAGACGCTTGGCGCGTGATACGGGCCGGGAACGCCTATATCGACCACCAGGCGCCCTGGGCGTTGCGCCGCACCGATCCGGCGCGCATGGCGGCCGTGCTCCGCGTGCTTGCCGATGTGTTGCAGGTTGTCGCGACCGTTCTCCAGCCATTCATGCCGGACAGCATGGCGAAGCTCCTGAACCAGCTCGGCGTGCCCGGCGAGGCCCGGTCCTTTCAGGCCCTGCAGGAGCCGCTCGCGGACGGGACCGCGCTGCCGCCGCCGCAGGGCGTCTTCCCGCGCTACGTCCAACCAGCAGCGTAGATGCTGGTCGACTCGCACTGCCACCTCGACATGTTCGAGGCGGAGGAGAGGCCCGGGGTCATCCAACGTGCGCACGCGGCCGGGGTGGGCGAGCTCGTGAGCATCGGCACCCGGATGGACCAGTCGCGCGCCCTGCGGACGATGGCCAACGAGCTTGGCGTCTGGTGCACCGTTGGGGTGCACCCGAACAGTGTGGACGGAGCGGCGATCGCCCGAGCCGACGAGATCGCCGGGCTGACGGATCATCCTCGCGTCATCGGCATCGGCGAGTCCGGCCTCGATTATTTCTATACGACGGCCCCGCGCGACGCGCAGCAGGAGTCGTTCCGGGAGCATATCCACGCGTCGCAGTTCACCGGTCTGCCGCTCGTCATTCATGCCCGCAATGCCGACGACGACATCGCCCGGATCCTGACCGAGGAGACGGGGAGGGGAGGCGCGTTCCCGTTCCTGCTGCACTGCTTCAGCTCGTCACGCGGCCTGGCCGAACTCGCCGTCGGAATGGGCGCTTATGTCAGCTTCTCCGGCATACTGACCTTTCCTAAGTCGATTGAGAACAGGGACATAGCGCGCGACGTTCCGGTTGATCATCTGCTTGTCGAGACCGACGCGCCCTACCTCGCGCCCGCGCCGCATCGCGGCAAGCGCAACGAGCCTGCATGGGTGGCCCATACCGCAGCGAAGCTCTCCGAGGTTTGCGGGATGTCCCATTCAGAACTGGCCGAGCTCACGACCGGCAACTTCCGGCACCTTTTCCCGAAAACCGGCTGACGATGTTGCAAGTGACCGTGCTGGGCTGCGGCGGGTCGGCCGGGGTGCCGCATCTCGGGGGCGCTGACGGCCGGGGCGATTGGGGCGCCTGCGATCCGTCCGAGCCGCGCAACCGGCGCACCCGGGCCAGCATCATGCTGCAAGACGCTCAGGGCACATCCGTGCTGGTCGACACCGGGCCGGACATGCGGTCGCAGCTCCTGGATTGCAGCGTACCGCGAGTCGATGCCATCGTCTTCACCCACGCGCACGCCGACCATATCCTGGGCCTGGACGATGTGCGGATCCTGAACCGCATCGTGGGCCGGCCCATCGATGCCTATGCGACCCGGCGCACCTTGACCGAGCTGGAGCATCGCTTCGACTACGCGTTCAAGCCATCCGACTCGCCGCTGTTCTTCCGGCCTGTGCTCACGCCGAGATTGATCGAACCCGGACAGGACATCGCTCCGGCCGGAATGCCGATGCAGGTCTTCGTCCAGGATCACGGCTTCATGCCGACCTTGGGACTGCGATGCGCCGGGTTCGCGTATTCGACCGACGTGGTTGCCCTCGACGATGCGGCGTTCGACGCTCTGCAAGGCGTGGACACCTGGCTCGTGGGCTGCTTCCAGCGCAAGCCGCACCGGACCCACGCGCATCTCGATCTGGTGCTGTCCTGGGCCGAGCGCGTCGGCGCACGTCGCACGGTCCTGACGCACATGGGCCACGACCTCGACTGGGCCTGGCTGCTGAACCGGCTTCCACCCGGGATCGAGCCAGGGTTCGACGGCCAGAAGCTTGCGATCCCGGGATAGCTCAGCGTAGTTAAACCCCGTCCAGTTTGAAACCCGTGGTCCTGAGCGCTGCCGGTAGGAGGGTTAGGAGAGGCTCTCCCCTGAATGGTGCGGCGACCAGGGAAACGGCACTATGCTTTCCAAACTGGACGCGGTTTAAACCGCGTCCAGTTTGAAAACCATGGTCCTGTCCGCCTCTGGCCAGAGAAGGTGACTGCGATGCCGTGCCCCTGATCACAGGGGCGGGACTATGATTTCCAAACTGGACGGGGTTTAGTTTACATAATAAGCATTCTGCGACACAAGGAGGTGCCATCCCATGAGCAGATCCGCTGAGGACGAGCTTCGCCGCCTGCTCGATATCATGGCCACATTGCGCGATCCGCAGTCGGGCTGCCCGTGGGATCACGCGCAGACCTTCGACACGATCGCGCCCTACACGATCGAGGAAGCTTACGAGGTCGCCGACGCCATCGCCCGGCGAGACCTGGCCGCGCTGCCGGACGAGTTGGGCGATCTTCTGTTCCAGGTCATTTACCACGCGCGCATTGCTGAGGAGTTCGGCCTGTTCGCCTTCGCCGACGTCGC
>JBBSIT010000602.1:0-3590 GCA_038231995.1 Acetobacterales bacterium
CAAGACGACCCTGCTGCGCCGGCTGATCCCTGCCCTGACCGGCCAGGGCCTGCGGGTCTCCACGCTGAAGCACGCGCATCACGCTTTCGACATCGACCAGCCCGGTAAAGATTCCTGGGAGCACCGCCGCGCCGGCGCCACCGAGGTGCTGATCGGCTCGGCCAACCGCTGGGCGCTGATGCACGAGCTGCGCGGCGCGCGCGAGCCCGGGCTGCCCGAGCTGCTGCAGCGCCTGAGCCCGGTGGACCTGGTGCTGGTCGAAGGCTTCAAGCGCGGCCCGCATCCGAAAATCGAGGTGCATCGCGAAGCCAACGGCAAGCCGTTCCTCCACCCCGAGGACGGCACGGTCGTCGCGATCGCCACCGACGCGCGCGACATCTTCCCGCTGCCGCGCGTGCATCTCGACGACGTGGCGGCAATCGCGGCGCTGGTGCAGGCGCATGCGATGGCGCTGCCGTAATGGCGCAGCTCTCGGACGACTGCTTTGCCTTCGGCGGCAAGCTGCAGAGCGTGGACGCCGCGTTGGCGCTGATCGCGCGGTCGGTCGCTTGCGCCGTGGGGACCGAGCCGGTGCCGCTGCTCGAAGCCGACGGGCGGGTGCAGGCGGCCGACCTGCATGCCCCGGTCGACCTGCCGCCGTTCGCCAACTCGGCGGTGGACGGCTACGCGGTCCGGCTCGCTGATCTCGGGGCCGGGCGGGCGCTGCCAGTGTCCGGGCGGGTCGCGGCCGGCGGCGCCGCGCGCCACGTCCTCCCCGGCCGGCCGCGTGTTCGCCCCGGCCTTCAGACCCGGCGGCAGGCGGACGCTCCCCTCGGCCGCCTCCACGTCCTCCTGCATGAACACCGTATCGGCGCCGGCCGGCATGGGCGCGCCGGTGAAGATACGCCGGGCCGTGCCGGGCCGCAGCGGCGGGATACTGACTGCGCCGGCGGCGAGGCGGCCATCCAGCGGCAACTCGGTGGGTGCGTCGGTCCGCAGGTCGTCATGCCGGACGGCGTAGCCATCTACGGCCGAGTTGGCGTAGGGCGGCAGCGGCACGGGGGCTGCGACCGCATCCGCCATCACGCGGCCGTCCGCGTCCGCGACCGCCACGCTCTCCGTTCCTGCGGCGACGCCGACATGGGACGCGATGCGGGCCAGCGCAGCCTCGACGGACAGCAGCGGGCCGCCGAAGGCGAAGCAGTCGTCGGAGAGCTGGGCCATCAGCCCTTGACGTCGTGCAAGGGCACTGCGCGGTCAAGCGCAATCTGCGCGATCGCTGCCACGTCGTCGAGTGCTACGACGGGGATGGGCGCCTGCGGGAACGGCACGTCGGCGGCGACGGCGACGATGCCGGGGTCGCCCGGGTGCAGCGCCGGCTTCGCGTTCGCCGCGCGGTGCACCTCGATGCGCGGCAGGGCGGCGCGCTTGAAGCCCTCGACGAGCACGATGTCCGCCGGGCCGAGCCGGGCGAGCAGGGCGGCGAGGTCCGGCTCGGCCTCGTCGCGCAGCTCATGCATCAGCGCCCAGCGCCGCGCGGAGCCGACCAGCACCTCCGTGGCGCCGGCCTGGCGGTGGGTCCAGCTATCCTTGCCCGGCGTGTCCACGTCAAACGCGTGGTGCGCGTGCTTGACGGTGGAGACGCGGAAGCCCCGGCCGACCAGCTCCGGGATGAGGCGGGCGAGCAGGGTGGTCTTGCCCGCGCCGCTCCAGCCCGCGAAGCCGACGACGCGCATCGGCCTGCCGGGTGGAATGGTCAGAGGCCGAACAGGACAGGCACCTTGGACAAGGTGATCCAGACGCCATAGGCGATCGGGATGCCCACGGCGGCCCAGGCGAGCAGCGCCATAGGCGTCGCACCGCCCTTGCCGATGCCGTAGGAGCCGCCGGCGACCACCTCCTGATGGCTGGCCTGGGCGCGCTGCAGTGCGAGCACGTCGGCGTCCTTCATGTACCAGCGCTCGGCCACGGGACGGACGAGCAGGTTGGCGATGAAGCCGAGGGCGAGCATGCCGGCGAGGATGTAGAGCGTGCGGTCATAGACCTGCGCGCGCGGCACCCCGGCAGAAATCTGCGCCTCGCGGATGTAGTTGACGACGACTGGGCCGATGATGCCCGCGGTGCTCCAGGCCGTGAGCAGCCGGCCGTGGATGGCGCCCACGAACTGGGTGCCGAAGATGTCGGCGAGGTAGGCGGGCACGGTGGAGAAGCCGCCGCCGTACATGGACAGGATCACGCACATGAACAGGACGAACAGCGTCAGGCTGCCGATGCTGGCCGCCCAGGGCGACAGCGCGTAGAGCGCGATCCCCAGCAGGAAGAAGGTGGCGTAAGTGACCTTGCGGCCGAGCTTGTCGGACAGCGACGCCCAGAAGAACCGGCCGCCGATGTTGAACAGGCTGAGCAGTCCCACGAAGGCGCCCGCGACCACGGCGACGCGCTGGCGCTGCCCGGCGTCGAGCTGGGTGAACAGGACGTCCGGCTGACCGATCAGCCGGCCGGCGAAGATCTCCTGCAGCATGGGGGACGCGATGCCGATCACGCCGATGCCGGCCGATACGTTGAGGGTCAGCGCGAGCCAGATCATCCAGAACGAGCGCGTTTTGTGCGCGTCGCGCAGGTGGACCTGCCGGTTGGTGATCATGGCGTTGCCGTTGCTCTTGGGCGTCCAGCCCTCCGGCTTCCAGTCCGGCGGCGGCACGCGGTAGCCGAAGGCGCCGGCCATCATGAACACGAAGTAACCCGCGGCCAGCACGAGGAAGGTCTGCCACACGCCCGGCCCGCCGGGGCCGCGGAAATAGCCCATCAGCTCGACCGCGATCGGGCTGCCGACGAGCGCGCCGCCGCCGAAGCCCATGATCGCCATGCCGGTCGCCATGCCGCGGCGGTCGGGGAACCACTTGATGAGGGTCGAGACGGGGGAGATGTAGCCGAGCCCCAGGCCGATGCCGCCGATCACGCCCGCGCCGAGCCACAGCAGCCAGAGCTGGTGCACGTAGACGCCGAGCGCCGAGATCACCAGGCCGCCGCACCAGCACAGCGCGCTGGCGACGCCGGTCTTGCGCGGCCCTTCGCGCTCGACCCAGCCGCCGAGCACCGCGGCGGACGAGCCAAGGAACACGAAGAACAGGATGAACATCCAGCCGAGGTCGGCGACGCTCCAGTCGCAACTCGTGGTGAACAGGCGCTGCAGCAGCGTGCTGTCCGGGCCGCAGGCCACCGACGCCGTGCCGCCGAGGGCGCGGGAGAGCGGCAGCCAAAACACGGAGAAGCCGTAGGCCATGCCGATGCAGAGATGGATCGCCAGCGCCGCGGGCGGGACGAGCCAGCGGTTGAACCCGGGCTGGGCGATGGTGCGCTCACGGTCCAGGAGGCCCGGCGAGCCGGTCTGATTGGGCGAGAACGTAGTGGCGGAGGACATTTCAGACACTCTCCCGGACAGCAGCCACGCCGTTGACCGGCACTGGCGGTTGCATATGCAGCAAGGTGCTTACCACAATTGCATGCAGCCGGGCAGCACCGATATGCTCTCGTGTCGCGGAAAGCGGACAAATATCGTTTTTGCAACGACAACGACAACGACAACGACAACGACAACGACAACGACAACG
>JBBSIT010000603.1:0-3589 GCA_038231995.1 Acetobacterales bacterium
GCGGCCGGAGGAGCAGGCGCGCGCCTCGCTCCGGCAGGAGATCCATCGCCTGCTCGACGTCCTGTCCGTGGTCGGCACCGACGTGCTGACCGTCAACCGCGATCACCTCTCGCTGCGGCCCGGCGTAGTCTGGGTCGATGTGGAGGAGGTGCTGCGCGCGACCACGGTGGACCCGACGGCGCTGGCCCTGCTTAACGGCGAGCTGCTGGAGGAACTGGACGGCATCGACCCGGCGTTCGACGGGTGGCTGCATGGCGAGCGGGAACGGCTGCGCGACCGTGCGCGCGACGTTGCCGAGGCGCTGCTGCGCGAGCAGGTGGCGCCCGAGGCCGCCATCCCCGTGGCGCAGCAACTGCTCGCGATCGACCGTGCGCATGAGGGCGCATGGCGCGCCCTGATGCGCGCGCATGCCGAGCGCGGCGAGCGCGGCATGGCGATCCAGGCGTATGAGCGATGCCGGGCCGTCCTCTCCGACTTGCTCGACGCGACTCCGTCGCCGGAGACGCAGCGCCTGCTCGCCGACATCCGGACCGGCAAGGGCATCGTGGCGCCGACCCAGCCGTCGCCTCCGCCGATCGAGCCGCGACCGGAAGCCCAACCCCACACGCCTCGCGGGGGCGCCAAGGTTGGGGTGTTGCCCCTGCTGCTCGTCGGCACGGAGGAGGAGGAGGCGCACCTGGCGATCGGCCTGGCCGAGGAGATCACCTCCGCCCTGGCCCGGTTCCGCTGGATGTTCCTGGTGTCGAGCTCGTCCCTGGCCCGCTTCGCCGAGGCCACGCGCGACGAGACCGCGATCCGCCGCACCTTCGGGCTGGACTTCCTGCTCGACGGCACGGTCCAGCGCGTCGCGCGCCGGCTGCGCATCACGCTGCGCCTGGTGGACCTGCGGGACGGCAACCAGGTCGTCTGGTCCCGGCGGTTCGATCGCGAGGCGCACGACATCCTCACGCTGCAGGACGAGGTCGCCGCCGAGGTCGTGGCGCAGATCGACCCCGAGATCCTGCTGATCGAGAGCCGTCGCGCCGCGCACCGTCCGCCGCATGACGCGACGGCGTATGACCTGATGCTGCGGGCCTTGCCGCTGATCGTGCGGTTCGAGAAGCCGCAATTCATGCGGGCTGGCGACCTGCTGGCCCGGGCGATCGAGCTGGAGCCCGATTACGCCGCCGCCCATGTCTGGCGGGCATATTGGCAGATCTTCCTGGTGGGCCAGGGCTGGGCGAGCGACGAGGTCGGCGTCCTCGCGGAAGCAGCGCGCCATGCCGAGCTCGCCATCACGCTCGATCCGCAGGATGCGAAGGCGTTCGCCATCGCTGGCCATGTGCGCGCCTTCCTTCACCACCGGCTGCGCGAGGCGGTGTCGCTGCATGAGCGCGCGTTGCAGCTGAACCCCAATCTCGCGATGGCGTGGAGTCTCTCGGGCATCGCGCACATCTATCTCGGCAACTTCGACGAGGGGGAGCGGCGGCTGAAACGCTACAAGCAGCTCTCGCCGATGGACCCTCATGCGTTTCTCTTCGACTCCGCCTTCATCCTGCTCGCCCTGATGCGGCGTGATTATGAGGCGGCGGTCGTCGCCGGCCGCGCCGTAAGCGAGATGAACCCGGCGTTCTCGGCAGCCTTCAAGCCGTACCTCTCCGCGCTGGGCCATCTCGGCTTGCTGGACGATGCACGTGTCGTGCGCCGGCGGCTATTGGCCATCGAGCCCGGCTTCACAGTCGCGGGCTTCATCCGGTCCAGCGCATTCGAGCGTCCGGAGGACCGTGAACACTTCGCCGAAGGGCTGCGCCTGGCAGCCGTGCCGCTCGACGACGAGACGGACTGAGTCCGGGGCTTTTAGCGCCGTGCGGCCAACGAGGAGTTCTTGCCGCGCAGGCCGTCGAGGATAGCGGCCGACAGCGCGGTCGCCACGCATCGGTATCCACGGTCATTGTGATGCAGGCCATCCGCCGAGATGAACAAGGAGGGCGGGTCGCCCTCCCGCTCCCATTCGTCCATCAGCGCGTTGCGGCTGAACAGGCTCGTCTCCGTCTCGACCGCGATCTCGGCCAGCGCCTGATCGATCCTCGCATGGTCGGGGGAGTTGAGGATGGCCGGCGCGCGTTGGTTGTCCATCAGGATCACGTCGACGCCAGCGGCCTGCAGCGTGCGCACGCCGGCGGAGACCAGGCGCTTGAAGATCGCCGGGTCGGTCCGGCGCATGGCGCCGTTGGCGCCGACCTGCCAGATCACCAGGGAGGGCCGGGTCATGAGAACGTCGGACTCGAGCCGAGGGACTTCCTCAGCCGCATCCTGCCCGCCGATGCCGCGGTTGAGGATCGCGACATGCGAGTCCGGCAGTGCCTTCGCCAGTTCCGTCTGCAGGATGGCCGGGTAGGACTGCGCCCGGCTGGACGCCATCACGCCCTGCGTCGAGGAAGACCCGATGGCGATGATGACGAGTTCCGCACCGTCGGAGACCGCCTTGCGAAGGTGCGGCACGGACACGGGCGGGATACGGGCGGGCGGGCAATCCTCGCGCGACTGCGCCGGGCCGGCTAGGAGGAACATGGCTAGGAGCAGGCCGCCGCCGAGGGTCCGGGCGAAGCGCCCGCGTCGATGATCAAACCACATAGGCCCATGTCGCCTGAGCCTCGGCCCGGCGTCTAGAAAAAAATGCAAAATTCACCTGAATTGTCGTTGAGGGGCCGGGGAGCGGGCTACTCGGGATCGGCTTTGCGTCGCTTGCGGGCCGCCGTCGCATACTGCCCGCGCGGACGGTCCTCCTGGACATTGGGCCGGACGACGGTGTCGTAGAAGTCGTCCCAATCTTCGGGGCGCAGGCCGGACAGGTCCGGCACCAGCTCGTAGGCGTTCAGCGTGGAGTCGCCGTACGCCTCGCGCGGCAGCGGCTGCACCTGGAACAGCGGGAAATCCGCCCGGATCTCGATGGGAACATCGGTCTTGGTCAGGCGCAGGTTGATGAACAGCGGCCCGAACCACCGGTCGGTCTCGACGATCCCTTCGTAGAGCTCGAAGCCGAACGGGCGGGGCAGGTTGGCGATCGGCCGGACCAACAGGCTCCATCCCGGCAAGGTGCGCGCGACGAGCCCGCTCCACACCTGCACGACCCCCGGCTCCTTCATCGCGCCGAGGAATGGAGGCGAGAACTCCTGGATCTCAGGCGGGGCGACCTGGTCGAACTGCTCCCGGAAGCCGGGGAACTGCGCGACGTGGAGGAGGTGCCAGTTGCGTTCCCCTTCCCATGTCCAGCGCACGCCTTGGCCGTCCCACAGCAGGCTGAACGTGATGGGCGGGAACACGTAGTAGCCGAAACTGGAGGCGGAGACGATCGGCTCGCAGTAGCGGAAGGCCCGGGTCGGCAGCGTTCCCGCGGCCGACCGGTCCGCGCGTTGGGGAAGGCGGGCATTCGGCACGAAACGAAGGAACGTCACGAGAGGCGGCTTGGCGGCGGGCTGTTCAGGCATTGCTCGAGTCCTGCGCGGGGGGTTGATGGCCGGTTCGCTGCCGTCTCACCCGCATCATGCCTGAACCAGTCAACCGGTCCGTAGGCCGTTCGCCACGCTCAGAGCGTGGGAGCCAAGCCGCC
>JBBSIT010000604.1:0-3586 GCA_038231995.1 Acetobacterales bacterium
ACCACTTCCTAACCTCCTTTGCAGGAACGTGTGACCCCGTTTCACTACCACGACGCTTTCGCGCGCAATCTCGGCTGGCTCCGCGCTGAGGAGCAAGAATCCTTGCGGGGCCGCCGGGTCGCCATTGCGGGCATGGGAGGCGTCGGCGGTGGCCATCTGCTCACGCTCGCCCGCCTTGGCGTCGGCGCCTTCACGATTGCTGACCTCGACCGCTTTGATATCCCAAACCTTAACCGCCAGGCCGGCGCCTTCGTCAGCACCATGGGCCAGCCGAAGGTTGAGGTCCTCGCCGTCATGGCGCTGGACATCAATCCCGAACTGCGGCTGCGGGTTTTCCCTAGTGGCGTAAGCCCCGAAAACCTGGACAGCTTCCTCGACGGCGCTGACCTGTTCGTGGATGGGTTCGACTTCTTCGTGATGGACATCCGGCGGCGGGCCTTCGCCCGTTGCCGCGAGCTGGGCATCCCGGCGCTGACGGCGGCGCCGATCGGCATGGGCGTCGGTCTGCTCGCCTTCATGGCGGGCGGCATGAGCTTCGAGGAGTACTTCCGGCTGGAGGGCCAGCCCGAGGACGAGCAATACCTACGCTTCCTGCTCGGCCTCGCGCCTCAGGGGCTGCACCGGACCTATCTTGTGGACCCATCGCGCTTGGACCTCGCGAACCACCGCGGCCCGTCCACGGGCGCTGCCTGTCAGCTCTGCGCGGGCGCCGTGACTGCCATGGCAGCTCGCATCCTGTTGCTGCGCGGCGATGTCCAGGCCGCGCCCGTCCACCATCATTATGATGCCTACCGCCAAATCTTCGCGACAACCCGCTTGCGGCAGGGCAACGCGGGTCCCGTGCAGCGGCTCAAGCTGGCCGTAGCTCGCAGGCAGCTCAGTGCGAAGCTTGCGCGCATGCCGAGGCCGCCGGAGCCGCCGGCGAGCACGCTGGAAGCGATCCTCGGTGCCGCCCGATGGACGCCGAGCGGCGACAACGTCCAGCCCTGGCGGTTCGAGCTGCGCGGGCCCGATGAAGTGCGGGTCGTCTTCAACCCCCATGACGCCCCGAATCCCTACGAGTATCGCCTGGGCGAGCCGGCCCCGCTCTCCGCCGGCATGATGCTGGAGGCGCTGCGCATCGCGGCCACGATGCACGGTCGCGCCATGGAGTGGCAACTCGACGAGAGCACAGGGCAGCTTGCGGCGCACGTCCGCTTCCCGCCCAAGCCCGGTATTGATCCAGACTCCCTGTACGCCGTGCTGCCGCTGCGCTCAGTGGATCGCCGGGCCTACAGGAGACGGCCCTTGCTCACGCGCGAGCGCGCCGCACTCGAAGCGGCGCTCGGCCCTGACTTGCGGCTGCGCTGGCACGAGGGGGATCGCGAGCGGCTCGGCTTCGCTCGGCTCGGCGCGATTGCTACCCGGTTGCGCCTGCGTCTGCCTGAGGCGTACCCCGTGCATCGCGACGCGATAGATTGGGCGCCGGGCAACAGTGCGACCGGAATGCCGGCGGGGGCTACAGGACTGTGGCGGCCAACCCTGCCTGTCATGCGCTGGGCGATGCGCAGCTGGCGGCGCATGGTCGTGATGAACCGCCTTGGCGGCACGCGCAGCGCCGCGTTGCAGCTCGATTGGGTGCCGGCGCTCAACTGCGCCGCCTTCCTGAGTGTCGCCTTCCCAGATGGTGCGGCGCCGCGCGACACGGCCAGCCTGCTTCACGCCGGTGGAAGCCTGCTGCGACTGTGGCTAACCGCGACCCGGCTCGGTCTCGTATTGCAGCCAGGCTTCGCTATGCTGATCATCGCGCATTACGGCGAGGCCGGCGCCCCCTTCACCGTCGATGCGGCGCTGCGCCGGGAGGCGGCGCGCTGCGCCGAGCGGCTACAGGTGCTCACGGGCCAGAGGACCGATCAGCTTCTGTTCCTTGCCCGCATCGGCGAGCCACGCGGGGCACCGCCGCGGCAGCGCTCCGTACGTCGGCCAGTTTCCGAGTTGACGGCCGATCAAGCCGCCTCGGCGACCGCGGACGCTTCCCGCCGGAGCGAGCCACCCTCAGTGATGTAGTCCCACACGGCTGGACGCTCATGTTTCATGCGGCTGAGTAGGTCGCCGAGCGAGGCCCAGGACGGCTGGCGCAGCCCACGGTGCTCGATGGCGGGGCCGAGCGGCTGGAAGTGGATCGAACTGACGCGCAGCAAGCACAGCAGCGTAGGCTCCATAATGGCGCACCAATGCGTAATGCCCATCTGGACGCTGAGTCGCACGGCAGCCTGCACCAGGCCGAGCCTGAGCGACGCATCGCTCTTGCAACCCGCGTCGCGCAGGCTCTTGGAAATCGCGAATCGGCTGACCTCGCCCGTGCTGTCGAGCGGCAACGCTCGAAACAAGTCGGGAGCGCAGAACCGCTGCATGGGCAAGTCCGCTCCTGATCCGCCCAACGACGGCGCCACGACCCGCACGGTGCCGACGATCAGGCCAGTGCTGCGGTGGGTCAGCAGCGCGTGGCCGGAGCGCGCGTCGAAGCGGTCCGTTTCCAACGCACCATTTCCCTGCTCATAGCCACGTTCGACACAGTAGACCTGATGTCGCAGACGGCACGCCGCCGCGATGGTCGCCGGGGTATCCGCGATCGCTACCTCGAACTCCTGCGTCGCCGTTAGGAAAGCACCACATCTTGACCTCACAGCTTCAGCCTCCGCTCACGAGTTCGTGCAGCCTTACAATCCGGCTGAGGCATGAAGCAACCCTAAAGGACCTTATTGGTCGCGATTTCGTGATTTAGATTAGAAAAGGGTAAATATTCCTCTAATACATAAGTCAAGGAGGTCCGATTGCACCCAAATTGGTCTATTCGTCCGTTATCCTTCAGTCTCGCGGGACCGCCGAGCAACGCTACGGTGCTCTGCGGTCCTGTTGCGGTGCGTTGATGCTGTTACTTTCGCTACCTCAGAGCCAACCTGCGGCTTCCGCATTGGCGGGCGTGAACCAATACAGGAGTGAGCCTCCGGCTCAGTTCGGCCCACCTCGGCCTTGCGGTTCGGCAAGCTACCGCCCGACCAGCGCCGCCGGGCTCAGCACGCGGTCGATCTCCTGCTCCGTCATGCCGAGCTCCTGCCGCGCCAGCGCGCGGATCGTCTGACCCGACGCGAGCGCCGTCCTCGCCAGCGCCGCCGCCCGCTCGTAGCCGACGATCGGCACCAGCGCGGTCACGGCCCCCACGCTCGCCTCGACGTGCCGCACGCAGTTGTCCTCCCGCGCCGCGATGCCGATCACCAGCCGCTCCGTGAACGTGCCCACGGCGTTCACGAGCAGCCCGATGCTGCCCAGGATGTTGTGCGCGATCAGCGGCTCGAACGCGTTGAGCTGCAGTTGCCCGGCCTCGGCCGCTATCGTGACCGCGAGGTCGTTGCCGATCACCTGGAAGCACACGAGGTTCAGCACCTCCGCGATCACCGGGTTGACCTTGCCCGGCATGATGGAACTGCCCGGCTGCATCGCCGGCAGCGCGATCTCGCCCAGGCCCCCGCGCGGCCCGCTGCTGAGCAGCCGCAGGTCGTTGGCGATCTTGCTGAGCTTGCTCGCGATGCGCTTGAGCAGGCCGGAG
>JBBSIT010000605.1:0-3580 GCA_038231995.1 Acetobacterales bacterium
CACGGGCTCTTTGGCGTTGTGCTCCTCGCACCACCCCTTGGACATGATCACCCAGCCGGTTATCTCCTCGAGGAAGATCGGGTCCGGCAGCTTCATGATGAAGTCGACGGTGAAGTCGTCGACCTTGTTCACCTCCTTGACCGCCTGGAAATAGGCGTTGATCTGGCTGCCCGGCCCGGTGGCGCGCTGATAGCTGAACACGACGTCGTCGGCGGTGAAGGGCTGGCCTTCCTGGAACTTGACGCCGTGCCGCAGATGGAAGCGCCAGGTGGTGTCGTTCGGCGTCTCCCAGCTCTCGGCCAGCGCCGGCTCGACCTTCAGGTTCTTGTCGCGGCGGACCAGCGGGTCATAGAAGTTCTGCGTGAACGTGAGCAGGAACGTCTCGCTGCGGGTGTAGGGGTCCATCGAGTTGGCGTCGCCGTCGTTGGCCCAGCGGAAATGCGCCGCCTGGGCGGAGGCGGCCGCCAGCATCAGCCCTGCGGCGAGCAGGCCCGCCTTCGCAAGGTTTGGTCCGAACATCACGCGATCCTCACGGTAGGGAACGGCGATCACAGTAGAGCAGGCGCGAGGTGGCGCAAACAGAAAGGGCGGCGCTGCCGCCGCCCTCGCGCAAGAATTGCAGCCGAGGCTCAGGCCGCGCGGCGGCCGGCCAGCGCCGAAGGCAAGCCCTGTATGGCGCGGTCGACCAAATGCGCGTCCGCGTCGGCGTCGAACCCCTGCGCGATCACCTGCTCGGCCGCGCGCGCGGCGAGGTCGACGGCGGCCTGGCGCACGTCGGCGACCGCGGCCTTCTCCGCCGCGCCGATCCGGTCCATCGCCATCCGCTCGCGCCGCCGCGCCGCCTCGGCCGCATCGGCGCGCGCCGTGTCGGCGACCTGCGCCGCTTCGGCTCGGGCGTGCTCGAGCATGGCTTGCGCGTCCTTCAGCGCCTGCTCGCGCTGGGCGGAGGCGTCCTGCAGCATCTTCTCGGCCTCCGAGCGCAGGCGCGACGCCTCGTCCAGCTCGGCCTGGATGTCGGTGGCGCGCTTGTCCAGCATCGAGGTGATCGCCGCCCAGAGCTTCCGCCCGAAGATGACGTAAAAGATGACGAAGGCCAGGCCGATCCAGGTGCGCGGATTGGCCAGGAAGCTCTCGTGGTGTTCCATGCCCCGCTCCTAACCTCTGGCCGCCATCGCGTCCCCGACGGCGGCATCGATCCGCGCCGGGTCGGGAGCTTGGCCGGTCAGGCGCGCGACCACGGCCGCCGCAGCCTCGGTCGCGACCTGGCGCAGCGCCCCCATCGCGTCCTTGCGGGCGGCGGCGATCCGCTGCTCGGCCGCAGCCAGTTGCTGCTCGAGCTGCTCGTTATCCGCGCGCGCCTTCTCGGCGGCCTCCGCCTTGGCTGCCGCGATCGCCTGCGCAACCTGCGCCTGCGCGACGGCCGAGGCCGACCGGCCCCGCTCGGCGATCTCGACGGCCGCCGCGTCCGCCTGCTCCTTGGCCACCCGCGCGCTATCGAGGTCGGTGAGGATCCGCTGCTCGCGCGTCTCAATCACGCCGCCGACCTGCGGCAGCGCCCAGAAGCGCAGCGCCGCATAGAGCGCGCCGAAGATGATGAACATCCAGACGACTTGGGAGATCGTCAGCGGATTGGCGAAGTCGAGCTGGGGCATGCGCCTCTGGTCCCGGCGTGAACGGACGGGCGTGGGTCGCGAAGGACCCGCGCCCGCCCTGTTGGCGCGTTTAGAGCACTTCCCGATCAGGCGGAATCGGCTGGTCGGGAGTAGTGCTCGCCAAAACAAAGGCTAGAGCATGTGGAGTGAGCCTATGCGAACGGAACATGCTTCTAGGTGAAGAGGATGAGGAAGGCGATCAGCAGCGCAAACAGCGCCACCGCTTCGGTCAGCGCGAAGCCCAGGATCCCGATCGGGAACACCGCGTCGCGCGCGGACGGGTTCCTCGCGACCGACGTCACCATGGCCGAGAAGATGCTGCCGATGCCCACGCCGACGCCGGCGAGCGCGATGACGGCGAGCCCGGCCCCGAGCGCCTTGTAGGCGGTGATGGTGGCCTGGGCGGCAGCGGCGGCGGCTTGGGGGTCCATGGCTGTTGGTCCTTTCAGTTCATCAGGTGGGTAAAACGGGCCGCTGCGCCCTGCTCAATGCAGGTGTACGGCGTCGTGCAGGTAGATGCAGGTGAGGATCGCGAACACGTAGGCCTGCAGTGCCGCGACCAGCAGCTCGAAGCCTTCCAGGACCACGTTGATCGCCAGCGGAAGGACGCCCAGCGCCCCGGTGATCGCCCCGCCGCCGGCCAGGATCAGGATGAAGGTGCCGAACACTTCGAACATCACGTGCCCGGCGACCATGTTGGCGAACAGACGGATCGACAAGCTGACCGGCCGCGACAGGTAGGAGATGATCTCGATCGGGATGATCAACGGCGCCAGCAGCTTGGGCGCGCCCTCGGGGAAGAAGTAGCTGAAGAAGTGCAGCCCGTGGATGCGCAGCGCCACCACGGTGACGATGATGATCACCATCACCGCCAGCCCGGCCGTCACCGCGATGTGGCTTGTATAAGTGAAGGAGTAGGGGATCAGCCCCAGCACGTTCCCCATCAGCACGAAGAAGAACAGCGTGAAGATGAATGGGAAGTAGCGCTTGCCCTCCGGCCCGATGCTGCCGACGGTCATGGACATAATGCCCGAATAGGCCAGCTCAGCCAGCGCCTGCAGCCGGCCCGGCACGACGGCGCGGGGCTTGGCCCCGTAGTAGAGGGTGAGCAGGAGCAGCGCCGCGCCGATCAGCATCAGCAGGTTGGAGTTGGTGAAGTTGACCGAGCGGCCGAGCGGCCCAAACACGCTGTGCAGCTTGAACTGCCCGAGCGCGTCGATCTTCGGTAGTTCTTCGGCCGCCAACCCCGTTTCCCCCATCAGCCCTTGCGCGGCAGCATCAGCCGCCAGACATTTGCCACGCCGGCCGCGCCGCCCAGCAGCACGAACAGCGCCAGCAGCCAGGGCCTGGTCCCCAGCAGCCAGTCCAACCCCCAGCCGATCGCCAAGCCCACCGCGAGCGCGGCCACGAGCTCGACCCCGACCCGCACCCCAATGCCCATCGCGCTCGGCGCGCCGTTCGAGCCGGAAGCCGGAGCCGGCGCCTGCCTCGCTTGCGCCTTGCGCAGCCGCTCCTCGAAGGAGCCGTTCTCCCGGTCGCTCCCCCCCTCCCGGTCGCTCATCGCCGCCCTCCGCACGCCCATCCGGCCGCGCCGCGAAGGCGCGCGCTTGCTAGCTTCGGGGGTCCTAAGTGTCAAGCCGAGCCTCAGCTCGTCCGAAACTGGTGGTGAGCAGACATACATCAGTGGAAACTCGATCCTACGCCATGGCATAGCGTCGGTATCGCAGGAGCATGAACAGGCCGACCCCAGCTGTCAGCACCGAACATAGTGCCGAAACACCGCCAATGCCCAACCAACGGATCAGAACCGGCGCCATAAGCAAGCCGGCTATGTTGCCAACTTGATTGCTGGCAATGAATGCGCGCACGACGGGTGCGACCTCACCCGGTCCCATTCTGGTTTGCCGCATGAAGGCAATGGGGACGTC
>JBBSIT010000606.1:0-3574 GCA_038231995.1 Acetobacterales bacterium
GTGATCGAGAGCCTGTCGGCCTTCTACATCGGCGCGGTATGGAAGGACGTGGTCACCTATTCGCTGTTCGTGCTGGTGCTATGGACACGGCCGCAAGGGCTGCTGGGCAAGGCGTGACTGCTCGGCAAGGCGTGATGGGCCGGTCCGGCCTCCTGTGGCCCGCCGCGGCGCTCGCCGCTGCGCTCGCCTACCCGTGGGTATTCGCGAGCGCGTTCCAGCAGCGGCTCGGCGCGCTGGTGCTGCTGTATGCGATCACCGCCTCGGCCTGGAACATCGTCGGCGGCTATGCCGGGCAGATCTCGGTCGGCCACGTCGTCTTCTTCGGCTGCGGCGCCTACGGCTCGCTCGCCGCCTACACCCAGTGGGGCTGGCCGCCGCTCGCCGGGCTGCCGCTGGGCGTGGCGGCGGCGCTGCTGATCGCAGGCGTGATCGGCGTGCCGACGCTGCGCCTCTCCGGCCACTATTTCAGCATGGCCACCATCGCGGTCGCCGAGCTGGCCCGGCTGGTGGTCGCCAACATCGACGCGCTCGGCGGCGCGCAGGGGCTCTCCGGCCCGGTGGTGCCGCGTACCGTGTGGGACATGTCGTTCCTGTCTGCGTTGCCCTATTACTACCTGTTCCTGGCGGTCCTGCTCGCAACGCTCGCGATCACCTGGCGCATGGAGCGCCATCGCATGGGCTTCGAGCTGCGCGCCATCAAGGGGAGCGAGCGGGCCGCGCGCTCCCTCGGCGTTGCGGCGCCCCGGACCAAGCTGCGCGCCTTCCTGCTCAGCGCCGCGCTGACCGCCGTCGGGGGCGGGCTCTACGCCACGCTGTTCGGCTTTGTCGATCCGGAGTCCGGGGTCGGCATCCTGGTCTCGGTGAAGATGCTGATCATGGCCGCACTCGGCGGCGCCGGGACGCTGTTCGGGCCGTTGATCGGCGCCGCCATCCTGGTGCCGCTGGAGGAGTTCTCCAACAACCTGCTCGGCGGACGGGGCGGCGGCCCCACCTTCGTCGTCTACGGCGCCGTCATCATGCTGCTCGCCCGAGTCCAGCCCGGCGGCTTGCTCGACCTGCTGGGCCGCATCCGCCGCAAGGGCCGGTCCCGTGCTGCTTGAGGCGCGGGCACTGACGAAGGCGTTCGGCGCCTTCAAGGCCGTCGACGATGCCAGCGTCGGCGTGGCCGAGGGCGAGGTGCTGGGCCTGATCGGCCCGAACGGCGCCGGCAAGTCCACCTTCTTCAACTGCCTGACCGGCGACATCGCCCCCACCTCCGGCACCGTGCACATGGCGGGACGGGACGTGACCCGCCTGCCGCCGGAGGCGCGGGCCGCGCTGGGTATCGCCCGCACCTTCCAGGTCCCGCTGACGTTCGAGGACATGACGGTGCTGGACAACGTCGCCGTCGGCGCCTTCCTACGCACCTCCCACCCGGCGGAGGCGCTGGACCGGGCGCGCGCGGTGATTGACCGCGTGGGCCTAGGCCGCGTCGCCGACGCGCCCGCCCGCAGCCTCGGCACGCCCGGCCGCAAGCGGCTCGAGATCGCCCGCGCCCTGGCCACGGAACCGAAGGTGCTGCTGCTGGACGAGGCGATGGCCGGACTGACGCCGACGGAGATCCGCCAGGCGATCGAGCTGGTCGGCGCCATCCACGGTTCCGGCATCACGCTCGTGATCGTGGAGCACATCATGGAAGTCATCATTACCCTGGCGCAGCGCGTGGTGGTGTTCCACCAGGGGCGGGAGATCGCGACGGGCAGCCCGCGGGACGTGACGCGCGAGGCGCAGGTGATCGAGGCATACCTAGGCAAGCGCGGCGCCCGGGCGGCCCACGCGTCCACATGAGCGCGCCCCTGCTGCGGGTCGAGGCGCTGGAGGTGCGCTACGGCGACCTGATCGGCGTGGCCGACGTGTCGCTGGAGGTGCCGGAGGGCGCCCTGGTGGCGCTGCTCGGGTCCAACGGCGCCGGCAAGACCACCACCCTAAACGCCATCGCCGGGCTGGTGCCGGCGTCGGCCGGCCGCATCAGCTTCCGCGGCGAGGCAATCACCGGCCGCCCGGCCTACGCCATCGTGCGCAAGGGCCTGGCGCTGTCCCCTGAAGGCTGGCGCCTGTTCGCGCAGCAGACCGTGGAGAGTAACCTCCATCTGGGGGCGACGCCGCTCGCCGACCGCACGCGGATCGCGGGGCTGCTCGACCGCGTGTATCAGTTGTTCCCGCGTCTCGCGGAGCGGCGGAAGCAGCAAGCCGGGACCATGTCGGGCGGGGAGCGGCAGATGCTGGCGGTGGGCCGCGCGCTGATGAGCGACCCGCGGCTGCTGATGCTGGATGAGCCGAGCCTCGGCCTGGCGCCGGCGGTGGTCGAGACGATGTATGAGACCTTCGCGGTGCTTCATAAGCAAGGGCTGACCATCCTGCTGGCCGAGCAGTCGGTGGAGCTGGCGCTGGAGTTCGCCGAGCACGCCACGGTGCTGCAGGTCGGACGCAGCGTGCTGTCCGGCCTGGCGGCGGACCTGGCCGGCGACCCGGACGTGCAACGCATCTACATGGGGCTGGGATAATCATGGCGGCATTGGGCGAGATCGGTGGCTACGCAATCGACGTGCTGGTGCAGGGCTATCCCGGCAAATCGGTATGCCATGGCGGACTGGGCTGGAGCACGATCGCGCTGTTGCGCGGCCACGGCCGGGTCGCGCTGGTGGACGCCGGGTCGTTCGCGCAGCGCCAGCCGGTGCTCGACCGCCTGCAGGCGCACGGCCTGCGGCCCGGCGACGTGACCGACCTGCTGCTGACCCATTCGCACTGGGACCACTCGGTGAACTGGGTCATGTTCCCGAACGCCCGCGTGGCGATCGGCGGGACCGAACTCGACTGGTCGCTGAACGAACCCTGGGGCATGACGCCGGTGCCTGAGCTGTATGTGCGCGAGCTTGCGGCGTCCGCGCAGGTGCGGCGCGTGCGGGCCGGGGAGACGGTGCTGCCCGGCATCGTGGCATACGACGCGCCGGGGCACACGCCGGGACACCTGGTGTTCCGCCTCGATGGCGGGGACCGCGACGTGATCTTCAGCGGCGACGCGGCCAAGAATCGGGCGGAGCTGCTGTCGCGGACGGCGGATATGACCTACGACCCCGCTATCAGCCGCGCGACGATGGAGGCGATCTGGGCGCTGTGGCGCCGGCGGCCCGGCTCCGTGCTGGTGCCGGGCCACGACGTGCCGATGGAGCTGGCGGAGGGCGAGCCTCGCTACCTGGGGTCGAGGTCCGCCGCGATCCTGTCCTGGTTCGGGGAGGACTTGGACCAAGTCAAGCTGTTCCAGTTGACGCCGTTTGATGCGGAGCCGCCGCGGTGAAGGCGAAGCACGATGCTGTCCCGGAACTCGCTGCAACCCCGACCCACCCTGGCTGGACTTGGACAGTGACAGCGGGCCTGCCGCGGCCGGCACACTGACTTTATTGGGCTTTTCTGTCCTGCGGTGCTGATCCGAGCAGAAATGTAGTGCCACGCTGGAGAGCATTCTCTGCTTTCACAAGGCGATAACGTAGGCTTATTGTGGTGCCCTGGAGGGGGGCCATCGTGTTCTTCCGCGTCA
>JBBSIT010000607.1:0-3572 GCA_038231995.1 Acetobacterales bacterium
CCTGCTGCAAGCCAGCCGCCTGGAGGCATGACCATGGCAGACGCCAGCACCGCCCAAGTCATGCCGCAAGGCGCCCCGCCCAGCGCTGCCAAGCCCGCGATCGGCGCCGCCACGTCCCGCATCGACGGACGGCTCAAGGTCACCGGGGAGGCGCGCTACGGCTCGGACTTCCTCGGCGGGGCGAACCCCGCGCATGCCTACCTCGCCACCTCAGCCATCGCGCGCGGCCGCATCACGCAGCTCGACGAGGCCGAGGCCCGCAGCGTGCCCGGCGTGCTCGAAATCCTGACCTATCGGAACGTCGGCGACCGGATCAAGCCGGGCAAGCTGTTCGCCTCCAAGGGCTACATGGGCACCACCATCGCGCCGCTCGCGTCCGACCGGGTGCAGCATGACGGCCAGATCGTCGCCGTCGTGCTCGCGGACAGCTTCGAGGCCGCGCGCGAGGCCGCGCACCGGTTGCAGATCGAGTACGCGGAGGAGACGCCGTCCGCCACCTTCGACAGCCCGGGCCTGGAGACCATCTCGGCCGAAGCGGCCTCACGCGAGGGCGAGCAGCCCGGCGAGGAGAAACCCAAGGTCGGCGACGCGGCCGCGGCTTTCGCTGCGGCGCCGGCCACCGTCGATCATCGTTACGAGACGCCGACCCAGCACCACAACCCGATCGAGCTGTTCACCACCACCTGCGCCTGGGCGGACGGCAAGCTGACCGTCTGGGAATCGAGCCAGAACGTCTATGGCTACCAGAACGGGCTGGCCGAGCAGCTCGGCATTGACGCGGCCGACATCCGCGTAGTCTCGTCCTTCATCGGCGGCGCCTTCGGCTCCCGCGGCTCGCTGACCCAGCGCACGGCGCTGGTCGCGCTGGCCGCCCAGCTCCTGAACCGCCCGGTGCGGCTGGAGCCGACGCGCGACCAGGGCTTCACCATCGCCACCTACCGGGCCGAGACGCGCCACCGCGTCCGTCTCGGCGCCGGGCAGGACGGCAAGCTGCAGGCGCTGATCCACGAGGGCTGGGAGATCACCTCCCGGCCGGACAACTACAAGGTCGCCGGGACCGATGCCTCGACCCGGCTGTATGCCTGCCCGAACGTGGATTCCGAGGTGTACATCGTCCACGCCGACCGCAACACGCCGGGCTTCATGCGCTCGCCGCCCGAGATCCCCTATCAGTTCGCCCTCGAATCTGCGATGGACGAGCTGGCGGTCGCACTCGGCATGGACCCGATCGAGCTGCGCCGGGTCAACGACACGATGCACGAGCCGATCAAGGGCCTGCCCTACACCTCGCGCGCCCTGATGCCGTGCTTCGACGCCGCCGCGAAGGAGTTCGGCTGGAGCAAGCGCGACCCGAAGCCCGGCGCGATGCGCGACGGGGATTGGATGGTCGGCTGGGGCTGCGCCACGGCGCTCTACCCCACCAACATGGCGCCCGCCTCCGTGCGGGTGAGGCTCACGCCGCGCGGCGACGTCCGGGTGCAGACGGCCTCGCACGAGATCGGCACGGGCATCTACACCGCCGTCGCGCTGACGGCGGTGGACCGGCTCGGCGTGGCGTTGGACCGGGTCACGGTGGAGCTGGGCGACACCGACCTGCCGCCAGCACCGGTGGCCGGTGGCTCCAACACCACCGCGAGCGTCTGCAACGTGGTGGCCAAGGCCTGCGAGGAGATCCGCGACCGGATCGCGCGCGCGGCCGTCGCTGCCCAGGACGGGCCGTTCCGCGGCGCCGACCCGGCCGGGCTGACGCTCGCCGACGGCGCCCTGCGCGGGCCGAACGGCGCCAGCGAGAAGCTGGCGGACGCGATCGGGCGCGCGACCAACGGGGCGATCGAGGTCTATGCGGAGAACATCCCGCACGGCGCGCCGGAAACCGGGATGAAGCAGCTCTACCAGGGGCAGAGTTCCATGGCCGGCGGCGCCAAGCTGAAGGACCGCATCCAGTTCGCCTTCGGCGCGCAGTTCGTGGAGGTGTGCGTCAACGCCCGCACCCGCGAGATCCGCGCGCCGCGGATCGTGGGCGCCTTCGCTGCCGGGCGGATCGTCAACCCGAAGGCGGCCAAGAGCCAGCTGATGGGCGGGCAGATCTGGGGCATCAGCGCCGCGCTGCACGAGGCCACGGAGATCGACCGCCGCGCCGCGCGCTACTACAACGACGACCTGGCCGAGTACTACATCCCGGTGAACGCCGATATCGGGGAGGTCACGACGATCTTCCTGCCTGAGCAGGACCGGCAGGTGAACGACCTCGGCATCAAGGGCCTGGGCGAGCTCGGCAATGTCGGCCTCAACGCCGCCGTGGCGAACGCCGTGTTCCACGCGACCGGGGTGCGCATCCGCGAGCTGCCGATCCGGATCGAGAAGCTGCTGGAGGCGCCGGCCCTGCGCACCTGAGGGTTCACGATCGCGGCGGCCGGGGTGCAACGGAGGAACCGAGCGATGGCATCGATGCGAGCCGCGGCGATGCGTGGGCCGGGCGGACCAGAAACCGGCCACTCGCCTGATGCCCGATCTCATCGCTCGTCTTGCGATCGTCAGCATTGCGCTGAAGACGGATCTTCAAGCTTCAAGAGCTCATGACCCACCTCTCGGGAGGAGCTGCAATGCAGTCCGGTGAGAAGGACCAGGACTTCGTCCTTACTCTGCTCAACACGCCAGATCAGGAAGCGAAGGCGGAAGCGGGTGCTTCTCTCTACCGGTACAACATCGGGAGAACCGGAGTTGCTGACCGTATCCCGATCGGAGCCAAGCTGTCCGATCCTGCATCCGGGAAGGTCCTGGGCGGCCTTTGGGGGCAGGACCGAACTCGGCCTGCTGTTCCTCGACATGTTCTTCTTGCCGGAAACCATCCGAGGGCAATCGCAAGGGGGGCGGCTGCTCTCAGCTGTCGAGGACGAGGCGAGAAGGCGCGGCTGCAAGCGAGCCGTCGTGGAGACGAGCAGTTTCCAGGCTCCCGGGTTCTACGATCGTCATGGCTACGAGGAATTCGGCCGGGTTGAGTTCGGGCTGCCGGGCCATGCCCGCGTCTTCTTCCGCAAGAGCCTGGAATGAGCTGTAGGTCCGCTCGGGGCGGAAGCAGACCTCGATGCGGCGCCATTCCTAGGTCCGCTCACCACCCGACTCGGAACATTCGCTCCACACCGCGCCCCGGATCTCGCCCTTCCGCGCCGCCATCACTCAACCCTTGACAGCGTTCAAGGATAAACTCCCTAACCCGTCCATGGCCTCCGCCGCCACACACCTCCATCCGGCCGAACAGGCCGACCAGCAGGCCGAGGACGCCCAGTACTACCGCCGGGTGCTGCACGAGCTGATCGACATGGGCACCGACCTCGCCCGAGCCGTCCCTCAGCAGGGCACGGCCCAGGCCGGCGCCGAGGAGCCGGACGCCGCGACCATGCAGGGCGCAGCAGTCGCCTTCGACCGCATCTCGCGGTGCGTGCGCCGCACGGTCGCCCTCGCGCGCAAGATCGCGGAACCCTTGCCGGCGCGCCCCGCCGCCACTTGCCCCGGCCAGCACCGCGTTGCCGCCCGCAGGCGCATCCTCCGCGAGGTGGAGGACGCGATCCAGC
>JBBSIT010000608.1:0-3561 GCA_038231995.1 Acetobacterales bacterium
CGGCACTATGCTATCCAAACTGGACGCGGTTTAGTTGCGCTGCTGCTCATGTTCAGTTCCCACTTTCCTGCAAACGTTCGGATACCGTTGGCGAAGTCACCGGACTGCCCAGCCGCATAAACTGCTGCGGGAAGTTTAGTTGACGACATAACCTGGAATCGGACAATTCTAGCAAACTATTCTTAAGTCGCCCAACTGTAGCGCACATAGTTCGGACCGTTTTAGAGCCTGCCTGATTTCGCCAACGATATCCGTTCGAGAATGCGGCGTCTCCGCTCCTCGGCGGCCTGCCCCCTCTCCACCATCACCACAGCGGCTGAGTCGACTTCGGTGAACCCGAGAGCGCGCGCAGCGTCGACGATGGTCCGCTCTCTCTCGCCCTGCTCGGCCGGCGTGAGGCCGGCGTTGACAAAGGCACGAAGCTGATCCGCTGTGGTGGTACGGGCGAAGCCGGAGACCACGCGCAACTCGGCGGCCGCCTGCCTCTCGGCGTTCGCCGTCTCCGTGATCCCCTCGATCGCCCCGGCGACGGTGCCGGCGCTCTCGTAGCGGTCCACGTCGCCCAGCGCTGCGGTGAGGTCGTAAATGTCGGCCGGCTGGCGCAGCCGCATCTGGATCTGGAAGGCGATGCGGTCGCGCCGCGCGTTCATCGTGCTGCGGATGGCCAGCGCCGTCTTCTGGACGAGCACGTCGTTCTCGAATGCGGCGCGCGTGCCGACCAGGGCCGCGCCAGCCGCGGCCAGGGCCCTGGTGGCGGCGAGCACGGCCGTGGC
Organism: Acetobacterales bacterium; assembly: GCA_038231995.1. Lineage (GTDB taxonomy): Bacteria > Pseudomonadota > Alphaproteobacteria > Acetobacterales > Acetobacteraceae > JBBSIT01. The sequence goes on from JBBSIT010000608.1 coordinate 774, forward strand.
GGCGCCGGCCGCGTTCACGCCGAGCAGGGCGACGTCGGTCGCGAACGAGAGGCCCCGGCTCTGCTGATTCAGGCCTCGCTCGAACTCGGCGAAGTTGATGTCCACGATGCGCATGCGGGCGCGAACCACCAGGTCGCGACACGCTGTCCGCTGAGAGAGATCGCCCGAGAGCCGGCATCTCAGTTGCGTGGCGGGGGCGATGACGCCCCGGAGCGCCGCCACCTCAGCCGCGGGCTCGAAGGACCGGTCCGGCGCACCGCGGAGGCCTGCGCAACCGCTGCTGCAAACGGATAGCAGGACCACCAGGGCGAGCCTGTCGCAACCTTCCGTCGCCATGATCCATCCCTCACGGGCCATTCGGCTACAGAGCGGCCATCCCTGCGGCCTGCCAGCAAGCTTGCGTCTCGCTGCAGGGCCAGCACGCGTTTGACGCACCATTGCAGAGCATGGACTCGAAACGCAAACGAAATCATCAAGCCGCGGGCTTCATCACAGGCGGACGACTCGGCACCCGCCGGACATTCGCCCGATACGCGAAATGGTCGCGAAAGGATCGCCTGCACGTGATCCTTGCCCAGCCCACCCGGCGGCATTACGTTTGCGGCAGCAACGGGAACACAGCATGAACGATTTGCTCTCGCCGCTCGCCGGCAACGACGGCTCGGACGCCTACTCCGCCCGGGACATCGAGGTCCTGGAGGGGCTGGAGCCGGTGCGGCGGCGGCCCGGCATGTATATCGGCGGCACCGACGAGGCAGCGCTGCACCACCTCGCGGCCGAGATCCTGGACAACGCCATGGACGAGGCAGTGGCCGGGCACGCCAGCTTCATCGAGGTGTCGCTGGAAGAAGGCAATTGGCTGCGGATCGCCGATAACGGCCGCGGCATCCCGGTCGATCCGCACCCGAAGTTCCGCAACATGAGCGCGCTGGAGGTCATCCTCACGACGCTGCATTCGGGCGGCAAGTTCAGCGGCAAGGCCTACGCCACCTCGGGCGGGCTGCACGGCGTCGGCAGCTCCGTGGTCAACGCGCTGTCGGACGGGCTGGTCGTGGAGGTGGCGCGGGACCGCGTGCTGTGGCGGCAGAGCTACTCGCGCGGGCTCGCCGTGAGCAAGCTCGCCAACGCGGGCGCGGTGCAGAACCGGCGCGGCACGCAGATACGCTTCCACCCCGATCCCGAGATCTTCGGGGCGCTGCAGTTCAGCCCAGCTCGGCTGTACCGGCTCTGCCGATCGAAGGCTTACCTGTTCCGCGGCGTGCAGATCCGCTGGACCTGCGCTGCCTCCCTGCTCGCCGACGGCAAGGCCGAGACGCCGGCGGAGGCGCTGCTGCAGTTTCCCGGCGGCCTGCGGGACAGCTTGGCGGAAGACATCGGCGCGGCCACGCTCGCCGTGCCGGAGGTGTGGTCCGGCGAGGCCGACCTGCCCGGCGGCGGCGGACGGGCGGAGTGGGCGATCGCGTGGCTGGAGGGCGCGGACGGGTTCCTGCACTCCTACTGCAACACCGTGCCCACGGCGCAGGGCGGCACGCACGAGCAGGGATTCCGCGCGGCGTTGTTGAAGGGCCTGCGCGCCTGGGGCGAGCAGCGCGGCAACCGCAAGGCCGCGGCGACCATCACGGCAGACGACTTGGGATGCCAGATGGCGGCCAAGCTGTCGGCCTTCGTGCGCGACCCGCAGTTCCAGGGGCAGACGAAGGAGCGGCTGACCAGCCCCGAGGCGGGGCGGCTGGTGGAGACGGCGCTGCGCGACCGGTTCGACCACTGGCTGGCGGGCAACCCGGCGCAGGCCGACAACCTGCTGGCCTTCGTGATCGAGCGCATGGAGGACCGGCTGCGACGGCGCGAGATCAAGGACGTGAGCCGCAAGACGCCGACCCGGCGGCTGCGGCTGCCGGGCAAGCTGGCGGACTGCACGCGGGAGAGCCGGGACGACACCGAGATCTTCCTCGTCGAGGGCGACAGCGCCGGCGGCAGCGCCAAGCAGGCGCGCAACCGCGACACCCAGGCCGTGCTGCCGCTGCGGGGCAAGATCCTGAACGTGGCCAGCGCAAGTGCTGACAAGCTGCGGGCGAACCAGGAGCTGAAGGATCTGATCGAGGCGCTGGGCTGCGGCGTGGGAGAACGGTTCGACCGGGGGCGGCTGCGCTACGGTCGGGTCATCATCATGACGGACGCCGACGTGGACGGAGCGCACATCGCGAGCCTGCTGATGACGTTCTTCTACCGCGAGCTGCCGGAACTGGTGCGGGCCGGGCACATCTACCTGGCGCAGCCGCCGCTGTATCGGCTGACGCAGGGGGCGAAGTCGGTCTACGCGATGGACGACGCCGACAAGGACCGCAAGATGAAGCGCGGCTTCAAGCCGGGCGGCAAGGTGGAGGTGAGCCGCTTCAAGGGGTTGGGCGAGATGCCTCCAATGGCGCTGAAGGAGACGACCATGGACCCGGCGCGGCGGACGCTGCTCAAGGTGGTGGTCCCGGCGGAGGACCGGGCGGCGACCAACGCGCTCGTCGAGAGCCTGATGGGCCGCCGGCCGGAGCTGCGGTTCCAGTTCATCCAGGAGCGGGCAAGAACGGTGGAGGTGGAGGACGTGGATGTGTGAGGAGCGGGGCGTAGGCTCGAAGCCAGAGGATATCTCGATTAGCTGTAACTGCCCAGGTTGTCGCGGAAAGCTCAAGTGATCCGCAGTTCGGCGACCAGGTTGTCGGGTTGGCCTGTCAGGGCGGCCAGCAAATCCCAGCCCTGCTTTCTTGCGGTTGAGATCAGCGTGCGGAGGACGGCGAAC
>JBBSIT010000609.1:0-3559 GCA_038231995.1 Acetobacterales bacterium
AGGTTCAGCACGACCTCGATCGCCGGGTCGGCCAGCAGCGCGTCCACCGTGGCGGCGCGCAGCCCGAACTCCTCGGCGCGGGCGCGGGCGCGGCTCTCGTCCAGGTCGGCGACCGCCGCGATCCGCAGCTCCGGGAACAGCGGCGCCGCCCGCAGGTAGGCCGCGCTAATGTTGCCGCAGCCGATCAGGCCGATGGTGACGGGGGCCATGGTCTCTCCCATGTCAGGCCGCGTTGTTCCACGGCGCTTCGTAGATCTGGCGCAGCACGATGGTGGCGGCGCCCCGCGCCCACATCTCGTCGCCCCAGGGGTGGAACACGACCTCCGTCGCCTCCCGCAGCGTGGGCAACACGTTCGCCTCGATGGCGACCATCAGCGGCACGCGCAACAGGTCGCCGGCGCGCAGTCCCTCGCCGGTGATGACCAGCCGGGGCGGGTTCAGCAGGTTGATGGCGTTGGCGATGGCCAGCCCCAGCGCCTCGCCCGCTCGGCGGAACAGCCCGGCCAGCATGTTATCCCCGGCCTGGGCACGCCCGGTCAGCTCGACCAGTTGGCGCGGCCCGGCGCCGTCCTCGGCCGGCTCGATCGCCTCGCAGGCGAGCGCCTGCTGCAGGATGCCCCAGTCGGACGCGTAGGCATCGAGGCAGCCGCGCTGGCCGCAGCGGCAGGAGAGGCCGGCCGGGTCGGCCTTCACGTGGCCGAACTCCGGCCCGATGCCGTGGGCGCCGCGATGGATGCGGCCGTCCAGGACCAGGCCCATGCCGATCCCGTCCTCGATCGTCACCACCGCGAAGGTGGCGAGGTCGCGGCCGAAGCCGAACCAGTGCTCGGCTAGCGCCACCAGGTTGGCGTCGTTCTCGATCAGCACGCGCGTGCCCAAGCGCCGCGCGACCTCCTGCCCGAACGGCACGGGTGCTGCGCCCAGGATCGGGCTCCAATGCGACACGCCCGCCACCGCGTCGATGACGCCGGGCAGGCCGATGCCGACGCCCTGGATGTCGGTGACCTGCAGCCCGGCGTCCGCCACGCATTGCCGCACGCCGTCCTCGATCAGGTCCGCGATCACGCCTGGCGGCTGGCGCGCCAGGCGGACGGGCAGCACCAGCGACCCGAGCGGCTCCCCACGCGCGTCCGTCACGGTGACGCCGATGCGATGCGCCGACAGCTTGACGCCGGCGACGCGGCACGCCTCGCCGCGCATCTCCAGCAGCACGCGCGGCCGGCCGCGGACGCCGTTCTCCGCCGGCTCGATCCGGACGATGCCGATCAGCCCCTCCTCGATCAGCCCGCCGGTGATGGCGCTGACGGTCGCGCGGCTCAGCTCCGTCCGCTCGGCGATCTCGACGCGGGCAATCGGGCCATCGCGGCGGATCGCGTCGATCACGTGATAGCGGTTGATCGCCCGCATCAGCTCGGGGTCGGCGGTCTTCATCCTGGCGCGCTGCGTCCTCCGGGCGCTAGGTTTCGCCGAGCGAGGCACGGCGTCAACGGCTAAATTCGGGACACGAACTTTTCATGGCCGGCCGTCGCATTTGCTTGACATACCGCCGTCAGGATCAGCATGTTTTGCTGAAGATCCGAATGAAAGCGCCCCGAAGCAGGCGCATGAGGGAGGTGACCATGCGCGCCTTGCGTCTCGCTGCGGCACTCTGCGCCGTGTTCACTGCGACCCTGGCCCCGGCTGCGGCGCAGACCACGGTCAAATGGTTCATCTCGGAGACCAACCCGAACCAGACCGCCTGGCAGCGCGAGGTGGCGCAGCGCTACGAGGCGCAGACCCCCGGGACGAAGATCGACATCCAGGTGATGGCCGGCGAGCCGTACAAGGCCAAGCTGACCACCATGCTGCAGTCGGCCGACCGGCCGCACCTGATCTACACCTGGGGCGGCGGCGTGCTGTTCGCGCAAGCGGATGCCGGGCTGCTGCAGGACATCACCGTTCCGATGAAGGGCGCCTGGGGCGACAGCTTCAGCCCGGCGGCGCTCGACGCCATGACCTACAAGGGCCGCGTCTATGGCGCGCCCATCCAGTTCACGCGGGTCGTGCTGTGGTACAACAAGGCGCTGATGGCCAAGGGCGGCGTCGACCCGGCCGGCATCAAGACCTGGGACGACCTGCTGGCCGCCACGTCCAAGCTGAAGGCGGCCGGCATCCAGCCCTTCACCGTCGGCGGCGCGGACAAGTGGCCGCTCAACATGTTCTGGGCCAGCCTCGCGCTGCGCATCGGCGGCAAGCAGGCCTTCACCGATGCGATGAACCGCACCGGCGCCGGGTTCGACGGCCCGGCCTATCTGCAGGCGAGCGAGCGGTTCAAGCAGCTCATCGACCTCGACCCGTTCCAGAAGGGCTTCCTGGGCGACACGTTCCCGCAGGCCGGCGGGCAGTTCGGCGACGGCAAGTCGGCGATGCAACTGATGGGCAACTGGCTCTACTCGGTCCAGCGGTCGCAGAGCGCAAACCAGAAGGGACTCTCGGACGCGGAGCTCGGCTGGCTGCCCTTCCCCGCGGTGCCAGGCGGCAAGGGCGACCCCAGCGACGTGCTCGGCGGCATCAACGGCTTCCTCGTCACTAAAGGAGCCCCGCCCGAGGCGGTCGCCTTCCTGCGCTACTACACCAGCGCCGAGGTGCAGCGGGACGCGGCCGGGCGCGGCTTCTTCATCCCGGTGGCCAAGGGTGCGGGCGAGGCGCTGCAGAACCCGTTCTTCCGCGACATGGCTGCCGGGTTGGAGACGGCGAACTACGTCCAGAACTTCTACGACCAGATGCTGGGACTCTCGACCGGGCGCGTGGTGAATGATACCTCGGCCGACCTGGCGGCAGGCCGGATGACGCCGCGCCAGGTCGGGCAGGCCATCCAGGATGCCTGGGACCTTGAACGCTAGGCTGCAAGTCGCGGACGGCGCGCTCGCGGCCGCCCCCGTCCGGGCGAAGGGGCGGGGGGACGCGCTGGAGCGCCACCTGACCGCCGGCGCCTACCTGCTGCCGGCGACCATCCTGTTCACCATCTTCGTCATGCTGCCGATGCTGGAGGCGGGGTGGTACAGCTTCTACCGCTGGAACGGCTACGGCACGCCCACGGACTGGGTGGGCTGGCGCAACTACACGACGCTGTTCCGCAACCAGGTCTTCGCGCAGGCGGCCTGGAACACGGCGCTGATCGTCGCCGTCTCCCTGCTGCTGCAGTTGCCGCTGGCGCTGGCGCTGTCCCTGCTGGTCTGGGAGAGGTCCCGCAGCAGCCTGCTGTTCCGCACCGTGTTCTTCCTGCCCTACGTGCTGGGCGAGGTCGCGGCCGGATTGATCTGGCGCTTCATGTTCGACGGCAATGTCGGCCTGGTAGCGGCGGCCGCGCGGGCGATGGGCTTCGACCCGCCGTTTCTGCTGGCGGACCCGGACCTCGCCATCTACGCGATCCCGGTCGTCGTCATCTGGAAGTATTTCGGCTTCCACATGATGATCTACATCGCCGGGCTGCAGGACATCCCGCGCGAGCTGCGGGAAGCGGCGGCGATCGACGGCGCCACGCGCTGGCAGGCGTTCCGGCGCATCGCGCTGCCGCTGA
>JBBSIT010000610.1:0-3557 GCA_038231995.1 Acetobacterales bacterium
AAGGCCAGGACATCAGCCATGCGCGCGCTTCGGCAGCAGGCCGTAGCCGGACCGCGCGACCATGCCGTGCAACTCGCGGCCCAGCAGGCGCTCGCAGAAGGCGGCGGCGTCTAGCACGGCGTCCCGGTCGAGGCCGGTGTCCAGGCCCTCGGCCTCCAGCAGGTTCACCAGGTCCTCCGTCGCCACGTTGCCGGTGTAGCCTCCGCCGTACTGGATCTGCGCGGGATGGCCGCCGACGCCGCCAAACGCGCTGTCGAAATGCCGGCAGCCGGACTCCAGCGCCGCCATGCAGTTGGCGAGGCCGGTGCCGCGGGTGTCGTGGAAATGCGCCACCGGGACCACGCCCGGCGCCTCGTCCAGCACGCGGCGGAACAGGCGGCGGACCGCGCCGGGGGTCGCCAACCCTGTGGTGTCGCCGATCGCGACGAGTTCCACGCCCAGCCTAGCGAAGCGCGCGGCATCCGCCGCCACCACGCCGGGGTCCACCGCGCCCTCGAACGGGCAGCCCAGCGCCACGCTGATGACGCCCACCAGGCGGAACCGCCCGGCCGCCGCCCGCACCATGTCAGCCACCGCCTCCCACTGCGCCGCCCGCGTGGTGCGCAGGTTGCGCTCGGTGTGGCTGCTGGTGGCCGAGACCAGCAGGCTCAGCTCGTTCGCGCCATGCCCGGCGTCCAGGTCCGTCACCGCGCGGCGCACGGCGCGCAGGTTCGGGCAGGTGGCCTTGTAGAACACGCCGTCCCGCCGCGTGATGCCGGCCAGCACCTCCGATGCGTCCCGGAACGCCGGCACGCGGTCCGGGTGGCTGTAGCTCGTGGCCTCGATACGCGGGAAGCCGGCGCGGGTGAAGCGGTCGATGGCCTCGATCTTGTCTGCCGTGGCGAGGGATGCTGTCTCGTGCTGCAGCCCGTCGCGGGCGAAGCACTCGCAGATCGTCACGCGCTGCGTCACCGCAGGAACGCCGCGAGCAGCGCGTTGAAGGCCTCCGGCCGCTCTATGCACGGCAGATGCCCGGCCTCGGGGATCTCGTGAAAGGCAGCGCCCGTGATGCTTCCCTGGATGGCGCGCATCGTCTGCGGCATCGCGCCGTCCTCGGCGCCGGCGATCAGCAGCGTGGGCTGGCGCATCTCGGCCAGGCCGTCGCGGACGTCATAGGCCTGCAGCGCGCGGGCGCATGCGATCATCCCGGCGAGCGGCGTGGCCTCGATCATGGCGCGCACCCGAGGGATGGCCGGGTTTCCCCCGGCCTGGGCGGCCTTGGAGAACCAGCGGGGCAGGGTCACGTCCGCGAACGCCGCCATGCCGCGCTCCGTCGCGAAGGCGATCCGTTCCTCCCAGGTCGCGGCGCCGCCGGGCGCGGTGGCAGCCTGCCCATCGACCGCCACCAGGCGCGCGACCGGCGAGCCGGGTTGGGCAGCGAGGCACAGGCCGGTCGCAGCGCCCATGGATACGCCGACGAAGGTCGCGTCCCGCGCGCCCGCCGCCGCCATCACCGCCGCAGCGTCGTCCGCCAGTTGCTCGATGGTGGCGGGCGTATCCGGCACCGGCGTGCCGCCGTGTCCGCGCTGGTCGTAGCGCAGGATGCGGAACCGGCCGCCGAACGCCGCCACCTGGTGGTCCCACAGGGACAGGTCGGTGGCGAGCGAGTTGCTGAACACCAGCCAGGGCGCGCCCTCCGGCCCGTCGATCCCGACGTGGAATTCTTCGGGACGCATAGTCATGCCGCGCCCTCCCGCTCAGCCCGCATCTCGGCCAGGATCGCCGGCAGCCGGGCCGCCGCGTCGTCGTGCAGCGTGTCGTAGAGGCTGGCCCCGTGGGCATCGATGCCCACCGTCAGCGGCCCCAGCGCCTCGACTCGGAGCGTCACCAGGCGGTAGTGCGAGATGAGGTCGGTCCAGTGCACCGACACCACGCCCGTGATGGCATCCGACAGCAGCGGGCAGCCGCCGCCGAGGAAGGAGAGGTAGACGCACCCGGCCTCCTGCATCGCGAGCGCCGAGGCGCGGTCCAGCCCGCCCTTCCCGCCCACGGCGCGCAGGCCGAGCTGGCGGATGAAGCGGGGCATGTAGCCATTGAACCGGGTGCTGGTGGTGGGGTTCATGTAAAGCACCTGGAAGCCCTCCGGCGTGTCCCGGCTGTAGCTGCCCAGGTGGAACAGCGCGCCGCCGTGCAGGTCCACCGGCAGCGGCATTCCCGAGTCCAAGTGCTGCTTGATGCGCTCATGCGTCGGCAGCCCGGCGGTGATGGTGATCTCCCCGTCCAGCACCACCATGTCCCCGGCGCGCAGGCTGCGCACGCTCTCCTCCGTGAGCGGCAAGGCCAGGCGATGCGTCGCGACGGTCATTCCAGCCGCTCCACCCGGCCGCCCTCTTCCCGGCCGTCGTCCCAGATGCGCGCCCGGGTACGGCGGTTGATCCAGCAGTTGAAGCACACCGCCACGGGGGTGAAGCCGTGCCCGGCGGAATACTCCACGTGCACGCCCAGCGCCGTGGTGTCGCCGCCCGTGCCCATGGGGCCGAAGCCGGTCTTGTTCACCGCGCGCAGCAGCCGGGCCTCCATGGCGGCCAGGATCGGCTCGGGGTTCACCTCGCCGAACGGGCGCAGGGCGGCCTGCTTAGCCAGCTTGGCGCAGTGGTCGAACGTGCCGCCGATCCCCACGCCGATCACCACGGGCGGGCAATGCTGCGACCCGGCCTGCATCACGCAGTCCATCACGTAGGCCTCGATGGTCTCCAGCGTGGGGAACGTGAAGATCTGCAGCGCCGCCCAGCGGCCGGAGCCGAGCGCCTTGGGCGAGCACGTCACGTCGATCCAGTCCGCGCCGCTGATGAGGTCCCACGTGACGATCGGCATGTCTTTGCCGTGGTAGCCGCGCTCGTTGGTCAGCGGGTTCGTCACGTGCTTCAGGATCGGCGGGTTGATCGTCTCCACCAGGTGATCGAACCCGTCGCGGATCGCCTGCTTCAGATCGCCGTCCATGCGCACGCGGGTGCCGATCTGCACGACATAGACGGGGACGCCGCTGTCCGAGCACACCAGGCGGTTCTCGGTCTCGGCCTTCTCCGCGCTGCGCAGCATGATCCCCAGCGTGCGGCGCGCGACCTCGTTGGTCTCGGCGCCGATCGCCCGGCGCAGCGCGTCTAGCGTGTTGTCCGGCACCTTCTTCAGCGCCGCCTCGTACAGCCCGGCCGAGACGGACTTCATCAGGTCGTAGCTGACACCCATGGCCGCTCCCGTAAAAGGCGCATGAACTGGCCTTTTGCTTGTTGGGCCACCATAGTGCCGATCCAGAGAGGCAGCAATCGGGGGACGCATGGAGCAGGTGCTGGTAGTGGGCGCGATCCCGCCCGAGCTGCGGGCGGCGCTGTCGGGGCGCTTCGCCTTGGTGGACCACGCGCCGGACCTGGCGGACCCGGCCCGGTTCCGCGTGGCCGTCACCACCAGCATGACCGGCGCCGACGCGGGATTGCTGGAGAGCCTGCCCAGCCTCGGCCTGCTGGCCTGCAACGGCACCGGGCTGGACCGGATCGACATGGAGACGGCGGCGCGGCGCGGCG
>JBBSIT010000611.1:0-3556 GCA_038231995.1 Acetobacterales bacterium
GAACACCGGGCCGGGCAGCTCCCATGCGTCGCGGCTGTCGTTCAGCCCGTGTAGCGCGAGCACCACGGCGCGGGGCGGACCCTCCGGCCGCCAGACGCGGACGGGCAGCACGGCGCCGTCCGGCATGGTGAACGCATCGTCCGCGCGCATGAGGGCGGCGGGCACGGGCGGATCGGGTGTGTTATAGGGCGGCAGCAACGCCGTGCAGCCGCCGAGCGCTGCGGCAAGGACAAGGGCCCGGAGAGCGGCGGCGACGGTTGTAACCACGGAGGCTGCGGGTATCATCCCCGCGCCCCCAGGACCAGAGGACTGCCCATGCCGTTCGGCGCCGACACGCCCCACCCCGAGGTCGGGTCACCCGAGATCATCCTTGTGGACGAGCGCGTCGTCGCCTGCGACGGCGGCGACGGGGCGCTGGGCCACCCCCGCGTGTGGCTGCGCATCGTGCACCAGCAGACCTTCTGCCCCTGGTGCTCCCGCATCTTCGTGCTGAACGAGGGCGCGGGCGACGATGGACACTAGCCTCGCCCCCGCGGCCGCGAGCGGTGCAGGGGACCCGGCGTCCTTCCACCTTATCCTGATCGACGCCTCCGGCTTCATCTTCCGCGCCTTCCACGCGCTGCCGCCCATGACCCGGCCGGACGGAACGCCGGTCAACGCCGTGTTCGGCTTCACCAACATGCTGGCGCGGCTGCTGGAGAACCACGAGGGCACCCATATCGGCGTCGTGTTCGACGCCGGGCACATCACCTTCCGCAACCGGCTGTACGACAAGTACAAGGCGCAGCGCCCCGAGCCGCCGGAGGAGCTGCGCCCGCAATTCGCCCTCGTGCGGGATGCGACGGCGGCGTTCGGCGTGCCGGGGCTGGAGGTCGAGGACTGGGAGGCGGACGACATCATCGCCTCCTACGCCGAGGAGGCCGTGAAGCAGGGCGGGCGCGTCACCATCGTGTCGTCCGACAAGGACCTGATGCAGCTCGTCACCGACCGCGTGGTGATGCAGGACCCGATCAAGCAGAAGACCATCGGCCCGGCGGAGGTGGTGGAGAAGTTCGGCGTCGGCCCCGACAAGGTCGTGGACGTGCAGGCGCTGATGGGCGACAGCGTGGACAACGTGCCGGGGGTGCCGGGCATCGGGCCGAAGAACGCGGCGCAGCTCATCACGGAGTTCGGCGACGTCGAGGGCGTGCTGGCGGCGGCCGAGGCCATGAAGCCGAGCAAGCGGCGCGACATGCTGCTCGCCCACGCCGAGGACGCCCGGATCAGCCGGCAGCTCGTGACCCTGTGCCGCGACGTGACGCTGCCGCTGCCGATCGAGGCGCTGGTGGCGAAGCGGCCCGACCGGCCGGAGCTGGTCACCTGGCTGCTGTCCATGGGGTTCAAGAGCACCGTCAGCCGCCTCGGCCTGAACGCCCCTGCGACGGCGGCGGCACCCGCGACGACGGCCGCCCCGAGCGGGCAGGCGGCGTTCGGGCCATATGAGTGCGTGATCACGCTCGACGGCCTGCGCGCCTGGGTCGCGGAGGCGACGGCAGCCGGCGTGGTGGGCCTGGACACCGAGACGACGAGCCTCGACGCAATGCACGCCGAGCTGGTCGGCGTGTCGCTCGCGACGGCGCCGGGCCGCGCCTGCTACATCCCGCTGCGCCACGCGCCGGCGGCGCCTGCGGCCCAGGGCACGCTGGACACCGAGCCCGCGCCGCCGCCGGAGCAGGTCCCGGTCGAGGCAGCGCTCGACGCGCTCCGTCCGATGCTCGCCGACCCGGCGGTGCTCAAGGTGCTGCAGAACGCCAAATACGACCTGATCGTGCTCGCCCGCGCCGGCATCGCGACCGTCTCGCCGATCGACGACACCATGCTGGTCTCCTACTCGATGGAGGCCGGGGCGCACGGGCACGGCATGGACGAGCTCTCCGCACTCCACCTCGGCCATCAGCCCTTCTCCTATGACAGCGTGACCGGCACCGGCCGGGCGCGCATCCCGTTCGCCCAGGTCCCGCTCGACCGCGCGACCGCCTATGCCGCTGAGGACGCGGACGTGACGCTCCGGTTGTGGCACGCGCTGCGCCCGCGGCTGCGCGAGGCGAAGTCGCTGGTGATCTACGAGCAGCTCGAACGTCGGCTCGTGCCCGTGCTGATGGCGATGGAGCAGGCGGGCGTGAAGGTCGATGAGCCGGAGCTGCGCCGGCTCAGCGCCGATTTCGCCGCGCGCATGGCCGTGATGGAGGCCGATATCCACCGCATGGTCGGCCGGCCGTTCAACCTGGGCTCGCCCAAGGCGCTGGGCGAGATCCTGTTCGACGAGATGTCCCTGCCCGGCGGCAAGCGCATGGGCTCCGGCGCCTGGGGCACCGACGCGATCGTGCTGCAATCGCTGGCCGACCAGGGCCATGAGCTGCCCGCCCGCATCCTGGAATGGCGCCAGCTCAGCAAGCTGCGCAGCACCTACACGGAGGCGCTGGTCGCCGAGATCAACCCCGAGACCGGGCGCGTGCACACCAGCTACGCCCAGGCTGTGGCCAGCACGGGGCGGCTGTCCAGCACCGACCCGAACCTGCAGAACATCCCGATCCGCACGGAGGAGGGCAGCCGCATCCGCCGCGCCTTCATCGCCGAGCCAGGCCATGTGCTGGTGAGCTGCGACTACTCGCAGATCGAGCTGCGGCTGATGGCCGACGTGGCGGATATCGGCCCGCTCAAGGAGGCGTTCGCGACCGGGCAGGACATCCACGCGCGCACGGCGAGCGAGGTGTTCGGCGTGCCGATCGCCGGCATGGACCGCGCCACGCGCAACCGGGCCAAGGCGATCAACTTCGGCATCATCTACGGCATCAGCGCCTTCGGCCTCGGCCGGCAGCTCGGCATCGACCCGGGGGAGGCGCGCGGCTACATCGCGGCCTATTTCGAGCGCTACCCCGGCATCCGCGCCTACATGGAGCGCACGAAGGAGGAGGCGCGCATTCACGGCTACGTGCTGACCCCGTTCGGGAGGCGGTGCTGGGTGCCGGGCATCGCCGATCGTTCGCCGCAGCGCCGGGCCTATGCGGAGCGGCAGGCGATTAACGCGCCGCTGCAGGGCGGGGCGGCGGACATCATCAAGCGCGCGATGGTGCGGCTGCCGGGGGCGCTGCGGGACGCGGGGTTAGGGTCGCGGCTGCTGCTGCAGGTGCATGACGAGTTGTTGTTCGAGGCTGTCGAGGGGGAGGCGGAGGAGACGGCTCGGGTGGCACGGGGGGTTATGGAGGCGGCGGACACGGTGTCGGTGCCGCTGGTGGTGGAGACGGGGTTTGGGCGGAGTTGGGGGGAGGCGCATTGATTGAGTGTTGCACGTTGACATTGATGTGGGACTCGTCATCAGGTACGGTCGTGTCTAGCAAGAGTTCAGCGCGAGGGAGGGGGCGATGTCGAAGATTGATGGTAACTGTCCAGGTTGTCGCGGAAAGCTCAAGTGATCCGCAGTTCGGCGACCAGGTTGTCGGGTTGGCCTGTCAGGGCGGCCAGCAAATCCCAGCCCTGCTTTCTTGCGGTTGAGATCAGCGTGCGGAGGACGGCGAAC
>JBBSIT010000612.1:0-3529 GCA_038231995.1 Acetobacterales bacterium
CCCGCACCGGCCAGCCCGTCTATCCCGTGCCGGACTGGAGCAAGAAGGCCTAACCGCGCCGGGCCGCTGCACGCCCGAGCATGAAATTCCTGCAGACCTTGAGCGACGGCGCGGTGCTGGGCGGCATCTATGCCCTCTCGGCGGCCGGGTTCTCGCTGATCTTCGGGGTCCTTCACGTCATCAATCTCAGCCACGGCGTCCTCGTGCTGATCGGGGCGTATTGCGCGCTCACGCTCTCCGCGGCCCTCGGGATCGACCCGCTGCTGACCATTCCGCTCGTGATGGCGCTGCTGTTCGTCACCGGGTACGTCTACCAGCGCCTCCTGATCCAGCGGGCGGTCGACGCGTCCCATCTCGGCTCCATGCTGCTGACTTTTGGCGTCGCGCTGATGCTGCAGAACGTGCTGATCTGGGTGTTCTCGCCCGACGTGCGCAGCATGACCCCGAGCTACGCGATGACGTCGCTGCGCCTGGGCGGCCTCAGCTTCGACCTCGTGCGGCTCTGCGCCTTGCTGACCAGCTTGGCGCTCCTGAGCTGCCTTGCGGTCGTCCTGCGATGGACCACGCTCGGCAGGACCATCCGGGCGACCGCGCAGCAGGGGTTGGCGGCTCGGCTGTGCGGCGTGAACGTTCCGCACACCTTCGCCGTCACGTTCGGCGTCTCGGCGGCCTTCGCCGGGGCTTCCGGCGCGGTGATCGGCATCATCCTGCCGTTCACGCCGGCGGACGAGGCCGGCTGGACCCTCAACGCGTTCATCGTGGTCACGCTGGGCGGCGTCGGCAGCCCGAGCGGCGCCTTGCTGGGCGGCGTGCTGCTGGGCGTGATCTACACCCTCACGTCACAGTACATCGGCCCCGCGTACCCAAACGCGATGATGTTCCTCATTCTCGTGGCGATGCTGGTGCTGCGCCCCAACGGGCTGCTCGGGAACGCCTTCAGGGCGTCCAGGTGAACGGCGGAGCGAATTGGCGGGAGCCGTTGCTGTGCCTGGCCGCTATCCTCGCGCTGGCGGCCCTGCCGCCCGTGCTGGCGCCGTTCCAGCTGCGGGTCGGACAGTTGATGTTCTACTCGGCCGGGCTCGGGCTGGCGTGGAACATCCTCGGTGGCTTCGCCGGATATCGCAGCTTCGGCCATGCCGCATTCTTCGGCATCGGCGCCTTCTCGGCCGGGCTGCTGCAGGCGCAGATGCCGGACATGGCCCCGCTGCTGCGGTTCGCGGCCGGGCTGGCCGGAGGCGCCCTCACCTGTGTCGTGGTGTCCGCCCTGCTGGCCTACCCGATCCTGCGGCTGCGCGGCACGTTCTTCGCCATCGCCATGCTCGGAGTTTCGCACGTCGCCGGCGAGCTCAACACGAACGTGGACCTGTTCCAGGGGGCCATGGGCCTGATGTTCGCCGAGATCGTGCCCGAGGCGTGGGACCCGCAATGGTTCTACTACGAAGTCTTTCTCGCCACGGCCTCCGCCGTGCTGCTGATCGCCTGGCTCGTGCGCCGCAGCCGCTTCGGATACGGCCTGCTCGGTATCCGCGAGGACGAAGACACCGCGCGCATGCTGGGCGTGCCCACGGAGCGGTGCAAGACCGCCGCCTTCGTGCTCAGCGCGGCGCTGACGGGTATCCTGGGCGCGATCTACGCCCAAAGCCTGGGTTTCGTCACGACGGAGTCGCTCTATCGCGACGACACCAATCTCAGCCTGATCGTATTCGCGCTGCTCGGCGGCATCGGCACGATGGTTGGCCCGGTAATCGGCGCTTTTCTTATCGTGCTGCTGACCCATGTCGTGCTGAGCGATTTCCCCGACGTGCAGATGTTCGCAATGGGGCTGATTCTCGTCGTGCTGGTGCTGGTGGCGCCGGACGGGCTGATCGGGTTAGGACGCCGGCTCTGGCGGCGGGTGCCGCGGGGTCAGACGCTATGACGGCGGAGCGGTCGGACGCCAGGACGGAGGAGCCGTCAGACGCTGTTGCGGTGGAGCCGATCCTCAGCGTGCACGATCTCAGCAAGCGGTTCCGCGGCCTGCTCGCGACAAACAAGGTCAGCTTCTCGGTGGCGGCGGGATCGATCACCAGCATCATCGGGCCGAACGGCGCGGGCAAGTCCACCCTGTTCAATCTCCTGACCGGTTACCTGCCCCCCACGGCGGGGGAGGTCCGGTTCAGGGGTCGGCGGATCACCGGCCTCGGCACCCACCGCATCGCCCGGCTCGGGATCGCGCGCGCCTTCCAGATCGCCCGCCCGTTCCGCGATCTCACCGTGGCGGAGAACGTGCGGATCGGCGCGTTGTTCGGCAAGGACGGCGCCCGGGACGTCGCGGCAGTGACGGCGCGGTCGTTGGCGCTGGCGGGCCTGCAGGAGCTGGGGGGAGCCCCAGCGACCAGCCTGACCGTGGGGCAATTGCGCCACCTCGAGATCGCGCGCGCCATCGCGACCCGGGCCGACCTGCTGCTCGCCGATGAACCCTGCGCCGGTCTCAACCCGACCGAGACCGCGGCGATGATCGCCGTCTTGCGGACCGTGCGACAGGATGGGCTGACGGTGCTGCTGGTCGAGCACGATATGCCGTCCGTGATGGAGGTATCCGATCGGATCATCGTTCTCGATGCGGGCAGCAAAATCGCCGAGGGCACGCCGACCGAGATCGCAAATGACAGGCGGGTGATCGCGGCCTATCTGGGCACTGCGGACAATTGAGCGAGGGGTCAGCGCCCCAGGAACGCCTTCTGAACGAAGTCGTTGCCCAGGAGCTCCGCTCCGGTGCCGCTCAACATGACCGTCCCCTTCTCGAGCACGTAGCCGCGATGGGCGATCCGCAACGCCTGGTGCAGGTTCTGCTCGACCAGCAAAATGCTGATGCCCCGCCGGTTCACCGCCTCGACGATGCGGAACATCTCCTGCGTCATCGTTGGCATCAATCCCAGCGACGGTTCATCGAGGATCAGCAGTCGCGGGGACGCCATCAGGCCGCGCGCGATCGCCAGCATCTGCTGCTCCCCGCCACTCATGGAGCCAGCGAGTTGGCGCCGGCGCTCCCTGAGGCGGGGAAAGGCCATGAACATCTCGTCCAACAGCCCGGCAACGCGCTTGGGGTCCCGATGCACCGTCCCGCCCATCTGCAGGTTCTCCAGCACGGTCATCTGCGGGAACACGAGCCGGCCTTCGGGCACCAAGGTGATCCCGCGACGCACGACGCGGTGGCTCGGGCTGCCCGCCAGCGCCTCGCCCTCGAACCGGATTTGGCCCCGCAATGGGGGCAGCACGCCCGCAACCATCTTGACCGTGGTCGACTTCCCGGCGCCGTTCGCGCCGAGAAGCGCCACGATCTCTCCCGCCGCGACCGTCAGCGACACGTCCCGACCCGCGGCCGCACCACTATACGCATAGGCGAGCCCGGACAGTTCCAGCAGACTCATGCGGATGCGGTCAGGCCGGCGAGGCTGCTCGAGAGGGGAAGCGCTCGAGGCAGTGCCGCGCCACCTGCTCGCAGGTCGGGAACCACACGCCCGGCAAGGTCTTCATGCGGGCGATCAGG
>JBBSIT010000613.1:0-3528 GCA_038231995.1 Acetobacterales bacterium
AGTGCCAGAGCGCGAGGCCGAGGAGGCCGACCAGGACCTCGCGCGCCCGCTTGACCAGCGACAAGGACAACGCCGGCCCGACCGGCAGGCCGACAGCGGCGGCGGCGAGCACGAAGCCGCTCTCCTGCGCGCCGAGCGCCGCCGGGATCGCGAAGCCGGCGCTGCGGGCCGCCATGCCGAGGCTCTCGACCGTGAAGGCCTGCAGCGGCGTGGCCGACACGCCCATCAGGTTCAGCACCGCCCAGGTCTCGATGCTGCCGAGCACCCAGGCGAGCAGGTGCAGCGCTGCGCTGCGCAGCACTGCAGCGGGCCGGCGATAGAAGCCCAGCGCCGCCGCATGCAGCCCATCCAGCGACGCGCCGCCGAGGGCGGGCCAACGCCGGGCCATGCCGCGCAGCAGCGCCTCCAGGGCACGCAGCAGGCCGAACCGCTGGGCCAGCAGGAGCGCGCCAGCCGCGGCGCCGCCGGCGAGCACCGCCTCGAACCAGACGCCCCAGGCCGCCTGCTGCGACAGCCACGCCAGGGCGCACAGCCCGGCGAGCAGGAACACGACCTGCGTCAGCAGCTCGACCGTCACGTCCACGATTACGCTGGCGCCCGCCTGGCTCGGGGCCACGCCATGGCGCGACAGCAATCGGGCGCCGACGATCTCGCCGCCGACTTGCGCTACCGGCAACAGGGAGTCGATCCCCTCGCGGATGATGCGCAGGCGATAGAACGCTGCCATGCCGGGCCGGGGCGCCGCGAACAGCCCGCGCCAGGCGATCCCGGACAGCAGCAACTGCCCCAGATGCAGCCCGACGAGGCCGGGCAGGATGGGGAGCGCGCGCACTACGTTGCTGCCCGCCTCGGCGATGCTGGCCCAGCTCGTCGCGGCGCCCAGGGCGATGCCGCCGACGGCGATGGCGGCGACCGCGACCGGCCAGCCGGCGGATGCCGAGCGAGGCAAGGCTTGCCCGGCGTCAGGGCTTGGCATGGATGTTCCTGATAGCTGCTTGGACCGGATTGGTCCGCGTCAGGCTACTGGTCCATCGCCTCGGCGAACAGGGCCGCGTAGTCCTCCTCGCGCATGGGGCGCGGGTTCGTCGCGGACGAGTGGTCCCTCACCGCGCCGGCGGCCATCGCGAGGAGGCAGTCGGGCGGGACGCCCATCTCCCGCAAGTTGCGCGGCAGGCCGAGCTCCCGGTTCAGCGCCGCGTGCCCCACCTCGCTGCCGGTTCCCGCCGTGGTCGGCGCGGCGATGACTGGCAGCTTGTCCGCCCGGATGCGCGGGATGCCGCCCAGGATGGCGGCGTATTGCTCCTGCGGCTCCGCATGGGTGGCGAGCAGCGGCACCGCCTTCGCGAGATCGAGCGGCGAGCCGCCGCCCACTGCTACGATGGAGTCGCAGCCCTCGGCGCGGAACATGTCGCGCGCCGCGACTGCCGCCGCCTCGGTCGGGTTCTCCGGCGTGGCGTCGAACACCGGAGGCCGCCGGGCAAGGCCGGCCGCCTCGATGACCCGCTCGACCAATCCGGCCGCGACGACGCCACCGTCGGTGACGATCAGCGGCGCCTTCGCGCCCAGCAGGGCCAGCTCGTCCGCCACGGCGCGGACGGCGCCAGCGCCGAACTGGATGCGGGTCAGGTAGGTGATGAGGTGCATCAGGCGACCTGAGCCAGCGCCGGGTCGGTGTCGGACGTCGTGACCCGGCACAGGCACGTTTCAGTGAGCCAGCAACCGCGCCGCACCCCATGCATACAAGCCTCTGCAAAGGAGGAGGATTCCATGACGAGGATTATCGGAGCCGCTGCTGCCCTCTTGCTGGCGGGTGCGGCGTTCGTGCCTGCCCTGGCGGATCAGCCGGGCGCGGACTGGATAACTGCGGAGCAAGCCAAGGCGAAGCTGATGGCGGCCGGCTACAGCTCCGTGACCAAGATCGAAGCCGATGATGGCCATTGGGAAGACAAAGGCGTGAAGAACGGCCAAGTGCGCGAGTTTCATGTCGATCCGCGCACCGGCGCCATCACCAAGGACGAAGTGGACCGCTAAGCAACCCCAGGCCGGTCGGAGCCACAGAGCAGCACCGACCGGCTCAAGGGGGCGTGTCGGCCCGGCGATGCTTTCCGGCGCTCCTCAGCCGTCAATGTCCCACACAGGTTCTCAAGGCTCCGGCAAAGTCCCCCGCGCGAACGCGGCGAGGTGGTCCACCAGCCTGTCCGATGCGGCGCCGGCCTCGGCCGGGTCGCCGTCCGCGACGGCGCGGGCGATCTCGGCATGCAGCCGGACCGGCTCCGCCAGGCCGGGCCTGCCTGCTGGTGGTGGAATCAGAAGCGGCGGGACACGGCATGCAGCATGGCCACGGTGTCCGCCGCGACCTCGTTGCGCGCGGCGTCCGCGAGCTGCTGGTTCAGCGCCCCGTCGAGCCGGAGGACGGCGCGCTTGTCGAACCCGGCGGCCTGGGCGGCGATGCCGGCCGGCGCCGTTCGCGACAGTGCGGATGGGACCGCCGGGTTGCCTGCTCCGTCCATGCACGTGCGCCTCCGGGAGAGCCGCCTCATAGCGTAACCAACGCCATCGGGCCAACACGCGGATTTGCTCGACGACCCGCGAACCTGGCCGTCCCGTCCGCTCTTGTGGCTCGATTATCAGGAGCAATCATGGCCAACCATCTCAAGCCTGTTTCCGACCAAGTGATGGTCATCACCGGCGCATCCAGCGGCATCGGCCTCGCGACCGCGCATGAGGCGGCCCGGCGCGGCGCCGCGGTGGTGCTGGCGTCCCGCAACGGCCGCGCCCTGTCCGCGATCGAGCGCCGCATCCGCGCCGATGGCGGCCGGGCGATCCACGTGGTGGCCGACGTCTCCAAGCGCGAGGACCTCGAGCGCGTGGCGGCCGCGGCGATCAAGGCGTTCGGCGGCTTCGAAACCTGGGTCAACAACGCCGGGCTGTCGATCTTCGGCCGCCTGGAGCAGATCTCCGACGAGGACCACCGGCGGCTGTTCGACATCAACTTCTGGGGCATCGTGTACGGCTCGACCATCGCGGCGGCGCACCTGAAGCGCCGGGGCGGGGCGATCATCAATCTCGGCAGCGTCGCTTCGGACGTGGCGCTCCCCAACCAGGGCATGTACGCCGCCTCGAAGCACGCCATCAAGGGTTTCACCGACGCGTTCCGCATGGAGCTGGAGGAGGATGGGGCGCCGATCTCGGTCACGCTCATCAAGCCCGCCTCGATCAACACGCCGTTTCCCGAGCACGCCAAGAACTACCGGCGGCATGAGGCGAAGCTGCCCCCGCCGGTGTATGCGCCGGAGGACGTCGCGGCGGCGATCGTGCATGCGGCCGAGCATGGCGGGCGCGACTACTACATCGGCGGCGGCGGCAAGGTGCTGAGCACCATCAACAAGCACCTGCCGCGCGCGGTCGATTGGATGGGCGCGCATGTGCTCTCGAAGCAGTCCTACAGCAGCGAGCGCGCCCCCGGCGCCCCGGCCGGCGGGCGGTTCAAGGCGGGGGGCGACGGCGAGGTGCCCGGCGCCTACCCGC
>JBBSIT010000614.1:0-3521 GCA_038231995.1 Acetobacterales bacterium
CCTGCCAGACGAGACGGTAAACTACGTCGCCGCGATCGGCCCCCGTATCGGCATGCAGGCCAGCTTCGGCCCAAGCGCCTATGGCGGCGGGAGCTACGGCACCGAAGTCGCTGCGGCGCCAGCCTCCTCCAACCCGTCGGACGCGGCTTATGCCGGTGGCGGCATGACCGGGATCGAGTATGCCGCCACGCGGCGCTGACACTGATCGCAGCCAACCCGCCGCCTTGGGCCAGACGACGGCGGACGCCTTGATCGCCTTCTGCTTCTGCATTCTGCAGTCTGCACAGAGCGCTGGCGACGTGGCGGCCGACACTCCGCCAACGTGGGACCTGGTATGTGCTGGCCTCCTGCCTCGGCGGTCGCCGGCCCTTTTGGCCTCGGTCACCGCCGCGATGACCATGCGCATTCCCTACGGCTGCCCCGAGCCGGCCGCTGTGCGTTTTCGCACACCTCGGAGCGACTTGGCGCAGGACGGCGACAGCGACGGCGACGGCGCGTTCGGGATACCGGGTGTTCCAGAGGATGATCGCGGTGACGAGCAGGTTAAGGCCGGAGGCACGATGCTGCTGGTTCTCGTAGCTGCGGTCGCGTATCTCGCCTCGCTGAAAGCCGTAGCTTATTGCCGGCGCAAGCGTAGCCTCGGACCGTTGCAGGAGCCTATCGCGCGTGCAGGATCGCTGCCGCTCAGGCCGCTCCAGGCATCGAAACGGGCGACCAGTAATGGTGTGCATACTGGAGCCGGCAGCGTTCCTTCAACTCCTCCTCGGGCAGCTCGGTCGCTATGCGTCCCGGCGCCATCGCGGACAGGTCCATCGAGGTCCGCCCATCGACAATCCACTCCGCCAGCAGCGCCCCCAGCGCCGGAGCCGTGGTGAGGCCGCCGACGCAGCAGCCGCCGATCACCCACAGGCCCGGCAGGCCCGGCGCCGGGCCGAGCACGTGCTGGCCGTCCGCAGTCATTGTGGGCAGCCCGCCGCGGTGCTCCTGCAGCGCCACGTCGCGGAACACCGGAAATTGCGCCTCCACACTTCGCGCCAGGGCGCGCAGCACCTCCAGGTCGAGCGGCATGTCTTCGATCCCAAACCCGGGCGCCGCCTCGGCCATGTCCATTTGCATCGGGTTCGGCTCGTAGCCGCCAAGCATCAGCCCGCCCTTCTCGGGCCGGACATAGACGTTGGCGTCGATGATCCGGGTAATCGGCTGGTCCGGCCGCCCCTCTGGCAGCGGTACCGTGACCATGAGCTGATGCCGGGTCGGGACCAGGCCGACCTGCGCGCCGCCAAGGGAGGCGACCTGGCGCAGCCAGCCGCCGGCGGCGTCGATCACTGTCGCCGTCCGTATCTCACCCCGGCTGGTCCGCACGCCGGCGACACAACCGCCCTCGGTGACGATCTCCTCGACCCGCGTGTGCGGCAGCACGGCGGCGCCCAGGCGCGCGCAGGCCCGGGCATAGCCCTCCGGGACCTGCCGCGGCTCGAGGTAGATGTCGGTCCGCATGTGCATCACGCCGCGCACGCCCTCCGTGCGCAGGTAGGGCATCAGGCGCTGGGCGTCGTCCGCCGATACCAGCGCCACATCCAGGCCCAGCCGCCGGCCGCGCTCGACCTCCTCGTGCAACTGATCCGCATGGTCCTCCCGGCGCGCGACCTTGAGGCTGCCGGGCTGGTGGAACGCCATCGGCTCGCCCGTGTCGGCCTCGAACGACGCGATGCGGCGCACCCCGTCGGCAGCGATCCGCGTCATCATGTCGTCCGACCGCAGCGTTCCGCTCAGCCCGGCGGCGCGCGGCGAGGTCTGCGACGCGATCGCCACCCTGTCGAGCAGCGCCACACGCAACCCGGCCCGGGCGAGATAGAACGCTGTGGCGCTGCCGAGCGCGCCGGACCCGATCACCGCGACGTCGGCCCGTCCGGGCAAGGGTGCATCACTCATCGCGTCTCTCCTTGCAGCCGTCCGCGTGCCAGTCGCCGCTCCAGCATCCGGACGCCCTGCATCAGCGGCCAGGCCATCACCAGGTACATGAGGCCTGCGAGCAGGTAGTAGTGCATCGGCAGGTAATATTCGCTGCTGAGGTCGCGCGCCCGCAGCATCAGCTCCGGCGCCGAGATGATGGAGGCGATGGAGGTGTCCTTCAGCAGCGCCACGAGGTAGTTGCCCATCGGTGGCAGCACTGCGGGCCAGGCCTGCGGCAGCACCACGCGGCGCAGCACCTGTGGGCGCGTCATGCCGATCATCTGCGCCGCCTCGCGCTGGCCGGGGTCCACCGAGCCGAGCCCGGCGCGATAGACCTCCGCGAGATACGCGCTTCCGCTCAGCCCCAGCCCGATGACGGCGGCCGTGAAGGCGTGCAACGCGACGCCGAGCGGCACCAGCCCGAAATAGATCAGGAACAGGATCGCCAGTTGCGGCACCCCGCGCATCACCTCGATGTAGCCCAGCGCCAGCCGGCCCGGCAGGCCCGGCGCCATCCGCCCCAGCGCCAGCAGCAGGCCGAGCAGGGCTGCGAGCAGGAAGGCGAGCCCCGTCATCCGCAATGTGTCCAGCGCCGCCTGCAGCAACTGCGGCATGCTGGCAGCAAGGATGGTCCAGCTCACCGGCGGCCGCGCCCTGCCCGCGCCTCGGCCAGCCGGGTGAGCTGTCCCAGCGGCAAGCTCATGGCGAGATAGATCACCGCGACGGTGAGGAAGATCTGCGGGCCGAGAAAGGTGCGGTCCACGAGCTTGCGCGCCAGGAACATCAGCTCCGGCGCTGCCACGGCCGAGGCGAGCGTGCTGTCCTTCAGCAGCCCGATGACGTAGTTGGCGAGCGACGGCAGCGCCACCCGCATGGCTTGCGGCAGCACGACGATGCGCAGCACGGCGAGCCGGGTCATGCCCAGCATCTGCGCCGCCTCGGTCTGGCCGTGATGCACCGAGAGAATGCCGGCGCGGAACACCTCGGCGAGATAGGCGCCGCCGTTGATGCCGAAGCCGATGATGGCGGCCTCCAGCGGCTCGAGCCGCACGCCGATCTCCACCAGGCCGAAATACAGGATGAACAACTGCGTCAGCACCGGCACGGCGCGGAACACATCCACGTAAACCCGCACCGCCGCCCGGATCGCGCGCGAGCGGGCGCCGAGCAGCGCGCCGGCGATCAGCCCCAGCGCGACGGCGATGAGGAACCCGCCCACCGTGATCTTGGCCGTCGTGACGGCGCCGGCCAGCAGGACCGGCAGGAACTCCCAGATCCGGCCCCAGCCGCTCAAGGCGCCTCCGCCATCGCCTGCCGGTCGATCACGGCGCGCAGGAAAGCCTGCGTGCGCGGATGGGACGGTGAGCGCAGCAGCGCCCGCGGCGGCCCTTCCTCCACGATGCGGCCGTGGTCCATGAACACCACTCGGTCCGCCACGTCCTCTGCGAAGCCCATCTCGTGCGTCACGACGAGCATCGTCATGCCCTCGCGCGCCAGGTCCCGCATCACGGCCAGCACCTCGCCGATCAGCTCCGGGTCGAGCGCCGAGGTCGCCTCGTCGAACAGCA
>JBBSIT010000615.1:0-3517 GCA_038231995.1 Acetobacterales bacterium
AATTGCCGTTTTTCTGAATAATTCCAGTCGGATAGCAGAAACCGGCCTGTGGCAAATTTTGCCACAGGCGCGATCTTAGGAGGCCAGTCTTTCCAAACACTTGGTGGTTCGTTGCCGTTCCGGCGAATAAGATGGGCTAATACTCCAGGCTTCCCGGCCTGCGGCGGCGATTGTCGTGCGGCTGCACGTCGGCATCCGGGACGTCATAGCCCGCTTGTCGCATGAGCCTAGCTATAAAACGCCGGGTGCTGCCGACCTTCTCGGCTTCTCTGGCGATAAGGCCGGCAAAGGCCTCCGAAGCCTTAAAGTTAACCTGAACCACCGGCGGCGGGCGCTCGCGCACGAGGACCGTCGCAGGCGCCGGCGTGGAAGGTGCGACGACCGGAGGCATACCCGCCGTAGCGCCGGAGATTTGGGAGGCGAGATCGGCCCCACTTACGCGCTTTGGCTTGAAGGTACTCATGCTGCCTTCCCTCCTATGTCGCTATCGGGTCTTCGCGGTATAGCCCCCTTACCCGATAGCTCTCTGATCAGGCTAGCCGCCTGCTCCCCGATTTTGCCTGTGAGCGGGACGGCTGTCCCGCGGCCGGGCGGTCCGGCAGGGCAGGGCGCCGGCGTCGCCCCCACGGCCTGAACATACAACGTCGCCATGCTGATCGGTGAGCTCGCCGCCAGCCTGAGGGTCACGCCGAAGACGCTCCGCCTCTATGAGGAGCGCGGGCTGATCTCCGCGCCTGCGCGGGCTGGGAACGGCTACCGGGCCTACGGCGCGGACGCCGTCCGGCAGGCACGGCTGGTGGTCGGCCTGCGGGGCATCGGCCTCTCGCTCGAGACGATCGAGGGCTTGGTCGCGGAGCTGGACGCACCGGGCGGCAGCCTGCGCCGGGCGCTCGCCGGCGTACTCGATGAGCGGATCGGCATGGTCTTGCTGCAGTTGGCCATCCTGCAGGGCCAGCTCGACGATCTGGAGGCGCGCTACCGGGCGCTGATCGACACGCCGCGGGACAGCCCGCCGGGGTGCGTCTGCGGCGCGCTGAACCAGGTCTGCACCTGCGCACCCAGCCCTTCGCATTCCGCTTGACCTTGCCCTAGGGGCAAGGCGCTACGCTGCATCTGACACACCCAGGTGCAAGCCCATGACCGGCACGTCAGACGTCGTCAACGGCAGCGGCAGCGTTCCGCGCTTCGCGCTCGATCAGGGGCCGGTCAGCGAGGTGCACGCCTTCTGGCTCGCCGGCATGAGCTGCGACGGCTGCTCGATCTCGATCCTCGGCGCCCAGTTCCCGAGTGTCGAGCAGCTCTTGAACGGCGGCATCCCCGGCCTGCCGAAGGTTGTGCTGCACCATCCCGTGCTGTCCGTCGCGGTCGGCAAGGAGTTCATGAAGCCGCACCATCTGGCCCGCGAGGGCAAGCTCGGCGCGCCCTACGTGGTCATCTACGAGGGCTCCGTGGCCGACGAGAGCATCGCCGGCGCCTTCGGCGGATACTGGTCGGCGATGGGCTCCGGCAGCGGGGACAAGGTCGCGCCGCATCCGACCGCGCACTGGCTGCGCGATCTCGCACCCGGCGCGGCGGCCGTGATCGCGGTCGGCACCTGCGCGACCTGGGGCGGCATCCCGGCGGCGGCCGGCAACGTGACCGGCTCCATGTCGGTGATGGATCTGCTCGGCAAGGACTACCTCAGCACGCTGGGCCTGCCGCCGATCAACATCCCCGGCTGCGCGCCGGTCGGCGACAACATGACCGAGACGATCGCGGCGGTGCTGATGTTCCTCGCCGGCGTCGGGCCGCTGCCCGAATTCGACGAGCTCGGCCGCCCGGCGTGGCAGTTCAAGGAGACGGTCCATCGCGGCTGCGGGCGCGGCGGCAGCTACGAGGAAGGCAAGTTCGCGAAGGAGCACGGCCAGAAGGAGTGCCTGGTCGAGCTGGGCTGCTGGGGACCGGTCGTACAGTGCAACATCGTCTCGCGCGGGGCAAATGGCCACGCCGGCGGCTGCATGAACACCGGCGGCATCTGCATCGGCTGCACCATGCCGGGCTTCCCCGATGCCTTCGCGCCTTTCTACAAGGCCCCGCCGGGCTCGATGCTGTCCACGACCGTGAGTCGCGCCAGTGGCGGCTTCATCTCATACCTGCGGAAGTTCACCCAGGATTCCCGCAACCGCACGAACCGCTGGCGGAAGACCGAGAGCGTGCCGAGCGGCTGGGCGAAGGTGAATGGCGAGCCGACCGTGGCGGCCCGGGCTGTCGGCATGTTCTACGAGCGGCTGAAGGCGATGGGCACGGAGTTCCGGCCCGGATCGGACCGCCAGCGGGAGCTGCAGGCGGCCTCGCACCGCTACATCCGGACGCGTCCGACCTGGGAGGGGTCCGAGCCCCTGCCGGGCCAGGCCGAACGCTTGCCGGAGGCCGCCGAGTAGGCAGGGAAGGGACGCGCAGCATGTCGCTCTGGCTGGTCGGTTTCATCGCGGGCCTGATCGTCGTCCTCGTGGTGGCGCTGTTGCTGATCGGCATCCTCGTAGAGGCGCGGCGCATCTGCAGCCTCGCCGGCCAGGCCTCGCTGCTCGTGCTGGGGATCGATGAGAACACCCGCGGCATCTGGGCGCTGCGCGATACCCATGCCGTCGCGGTGGCGTTGCTGGGCGGGGCGAAGGCGATCGACGACAACGCAGCCGCGATCGTCGGCGCCGTGAGCGGCGCGCCTGGGAAGCAGAACGCGGCCTGACAGGGCATGGGGAAGGACCGCCATGGTGACTGATCTTCTGCAAGGGACGAACCCGGCGGCGAGCTGGGTCCTGGCGCTCGTCGTGCTCGTCGTCGTCTCGGCCGTCGTCTGGCTCCTGTTGCACCTGGTCGCCAGGACGGCCATCGGCATCGACGCGGGCGTGGCGGAAGTCTGGGCGCGCGGTCAGCGGGTCGCCAACAACACCATCCACATTGCCAAACTGCATGAGATCGCCGCTGGCGTGGAAGCGATCCTGCAGCGCGCCGGCGGCATCGCCGCGAGCGCCGCGGCCATTGAGTCGCACGCGGAAGCCTGCCCCGGATGTCCCGAATGCTTCCTGGGACGGCGCTGAGGCGGCGGCGATGGAGCTCTCGACGATCCTGATCCTCGCCACCGCGATCTGTGTCCTGGCCTTCTTCCTGGTCGTGGCGTTCGCCCTCCTGCGCATCGACTCGGTGCTCGAATCGATCGGCGGACGGGGCGACTCCTACTTGGCCAAGCTTCGCCTGGGACTGCGGGCCGTCGAGCGCGAGACGTCGCATCTGCCGGCGGCGGCGCCGCGGATCAACGAGGGCCTGGGTGCGCTCGCCGGCGGCCTGACGGCGGTGGATGCCTCGCTGGGACGTGCCTACGCGGCCCTGACAACCCAGGAGGAAGCGCGGCCATGACCATCACCACCGCCGGCCTCGTTATCGGGACGGCGCTGCTGGTCGTGATCGCCGTCGTCATCGTGCCGCTGGCGGTCGGGCTGCGGCGGCGGGGGTTGAAGGCCGCGCGCAAGATCGAGGCCTA
>JBBSIT010000616.1:0-3513 GCA_038231995.1 Acetobacterales bacterium
CGTTGCTCGCGGCCTCGCCGACCGGCGGCGACGGCCTCCTCTCCGTCAGCTACTTCGGCGCCGGCTCGGCATTCGCGGTCGCCGAGTGGAAGGCGATGCTGTTCGCGCAGGCGCTGCTGCATGGCGGCGTCTGGGCGGACGCGGCGCTCGTTGGCCTGGGCTTGGTCCTGCTGGCGGCCGCGTGGTTCGCAGCAAAGGTCACGCTCGCCCCGCTCGCGCGTCCGGTCGTGCTGGCGCTCGCGCTGCTTGCCTTGGCGGCGCCGGAGAAGGTCGGCACCGGGTCGTTGCTCGACTACCGCCTGGGCGTTTTGCCTTTCATCTTCGCGCTCGCCGGGGTGCGGCTGTCCTGGCGGCGGAGCGCCGGGCCGGCGCTGGTGTTCGCCGCCGCGGCCCTGCTGGTGCTGGTGCGCTCCGCCGCACTCGCCGCCGCCTGGCGCGACGCCGGCCGGACCTATGCCGAGGCCGACGCCGCCTTCGCCGGGCTGCCCCAAGACGGGCTGCTGCTGACGGCATACGGCCGGCTTCCGGAGCAACTGGGGTTCGTGGAGTGGTGGACGCCGCCGGTCGCCCACGTGGACGCGCTGGCGGTGCGCTACGGCGTGTTCGTGCCGTCGGTGGCCGCGTTCCCGGCGCAGCAGCCGCTCGTGCTGCGGCCCAGGTATTTCGCGCTGAACCGTACGGCCGACGCCGACACGCCCGAGCGCTGGGCGCAGGCGCTGGGCCAGGCGCGCCTGCTATGTCCCGGCGCCTCGGACGGCTTGCCGTTCACCGCCGTGTCGATCATCGTGCTCTATCCCGCCGGGTTCATGCAGGCGCCCGAGTTCCGGCGTGTGGGTGAGACGCTCGCGCTGGTCGATGCGTGCGGGGATTAACCGGACAGCAGCGCCATCGCTGGGCCGAGCAGCGCCGGGTCGCCCACGGCGAGCACGCGCCCGTCGCCGTCCGGGTGCAGCGCCCGTCCGCGCCAGTCCGTGATGCGTCCGCCGGCGCCCTCGATGACCGGGACTAGGGCGGCCCAGTCCCACAATTTCAGGCCCGGCTCCGCGATCACGTCGATCTGGCCGAGCGCGAGCAGGCCGTAGGCGTAGCAGTCCCCGCCCCAGCTCGTGCGCGCCGCGGCGGCGTCCAGGCGCGCGAACGCCGCCGCCTCGTCCGGGCCGAAGATCGACGGCGCGGTGCAGCTCAGCTCCGCCCGGTCCAGCGTGGGGCAGGGCCGGCATCCCGCGCGGCCGTATGCGCCGCGGAACAGGGTAGGCCGGCCGGCGGCGCCGATCCAGCGCTCCCCGGTGATGGGTTGGTCGATGACGCCGAGCACGGGAACGTCCCCGTCCAGGAGTGCTACCAGCGTGCCGAAGAGGGGGCGGCCGGTCAGGAAGGCGCGGGTGCCGTCGATCGGGTCCAGTACCCAGCGCATCCGGGCGCCGGGCCGGTCGAGCCCGAACTCCTCGCCCAGGATGCCGTGCTCCGGCGTGCGGCCGGACAGCACGGCGCGCATGGCCTGCTCGGCCGTGCGGTCGGCGATGGTGACGGGGGAGGCGTCGGTCTTGAGGTCCGCGCCGACGCCCGCGCGGAAGAAGGGCCGGACGACCGCGGCGGCGACATCGGCCGCCGCCTCCGCCGCCGCGATCAGGTCACCCAAGGTGCGCGCCAGCAGAGGATTGGCACGCGGATTATTGCGACTGCTGCGCGTTGGCCGGCTGCTGACTCTGGTTGGTCTGGGTCTGCGACTCGTTCAGGCTGGGGCTGGGCTGCGTGGTCTGCTGGCTCTGCACCTGGCTCTGGCCCGGCGGTCCCACCACCTGGCCCGGCTGGGGCCGCGTAACGCCCTCCGTAGGCGCGTTCGCGCCGCTCTGCGGCGGGCGGGGCGTCGTCTCCGTGGCGTTGCTCGGCGCGTTGGCGGGCCCCTGGCCGGTGGCTGCGGGCGCTGCGCCCTCGGCCGCGGCGGGCGTGGCGGACGGCTCGGGCAGCGGCTTAGGGTCCTTGGACAGGCTGCGCAGATACATGATGACGTCGGCGCGCTGCTTGTCGTTGCTGATGCCGGCGAACGCCATCTTGGTGCCCGGCGCGTAGCCGCGCGGGTTCGTCAGCCAGGCGTTCAGCTCGTCGTAGGTCCAAGGACCTTCCTTGGACTTGAGCGCCGCGGAGTACTGGAAGTTGTCGAGGTGCCCGTGCGGCGCGCCGACGACGCCGTAGAGGTTGGGGCCGACGCCGTTCTTGCCGCCCTCGTCGAAATTGTGACAGGCCGTGCACAGCTTCTTGATCGCGGCCTCGCCGGCGCCGGCGTCCGCGCTGGCCAGCAGCACGCCGATGGGCGCGGCCGGGGCTGTCGGTCCCGTGGGGGCCGGCGCCGCAGCCTCAGGGACGTCGATTTTGATGGCCGCCTCATGAAGCGGCTTCGGATGCACGAGGACGTTGGCAATCTGCCCCGCCCCCACGAAGGCGATGCCCGCCATCAGGACCGCGGCGCATGCCTTGTTGACCTCCAAGCTATCCATCAACCGTATCCCCAGCCCTGTTCCAAGGAGGCGCGAGCGTTGCGCCCCGTGAGTTGCCTACCTAATGTGCGCCGCACCTTATGCAAACGCATCACCCGCAGCAATCCGGCATCCCCGCTTGAACCCAATCGTCGTGATCCCGTCGCGGCTGGCGTCCACGCGCCTGCCGGGCAAGCCGCTGGCCATGATCGCCGGCCGGCCGATGATCCTGCATGTGCTCGACCGGGCGCGGGAGGCCGGGATCGGCCCGGTCGCCGTCGCCTGCGCGGACGCCGAGATCGCTGACGCGGTGCAGGCGGCCGGCGGGGTCGCCGTGCTGACCGACCCCTCGCTGCCGTCGGGCTCGGACCGGGTGCACGCGGCGCTCGCGCAGCTCGACCCGCACGGCGCGCACGATGTGGTGGTGAACCTGCAGGGCGACTTCCCCACCGTGCTGCCCAGCGTGCTCCGCACCGTCGTCACCCCGCTGTCTGACCCGGCGGTCGATATCGCGACCGTCGTCGCCCCCATCGTGAGCGCGGAGGAGGCGGCGTCCCCCGCCGTCGTGAAGGCCGCCTGCGCGTTCGAGCGCGGCCGGGCCGTGTCGCTCGCGCTGTATTTCTCGCGCGTGCCGATCCCGTCCGGCGACGGGCCGCGGTGGCACCATGTCGGCATCTACGCCTATCGCCGGGCAGCGCTGGCCCGCTTCGTGAGCCTGCCGGAGAGCCCGCTGGAGCGGCGCGAGAGCCTGGAGCAGCTCCGCGCGCTCGAGGCCGGCATGCGAATCGCCTGCGCCCGCATCGAGCACGGCCCGTTCGGCGTGGACACGCCGGCCGACCTCGCCCGCGCCCGCGCTCTTTTGGAAGCCACATGACCGATATGGCTGCGCCACAGAGTGGACGAATCGCCTTCCAGGGACGCCCCGGCGCCTACTCGGACCTTGCCTGCCATACGGCCTATCCCGGCATGGAGACCCTGCCGTGCGACACGTTCGAGCAGGCGATCGACGCGGTGCGGCGCGGCGATGCCGAGCTCGCGA
>JBBSIT010000617.1:0-3508 GCA_038231995.1 Acetobacterales bacterium
CGCGTCCTTCTCGTCATGCGACAGGAAAGATAGGTCGGGAAGCCGCTCCATCCGGAGCTTCAATCGCGCTGGCCGTGGTCACGTCAAGCCCTGCCTGAACGACGGCCGGTCCTCAAATCCAGATCGGGGATGAGCAGATACGCTAAACGAGCTGCTATTCTCGATTGGGTCTTGAATTCTGCTTCCGACCGAGGGGTGCCGGGGCGGCGCCATCTCTGACTCTAGCAGATCTGCATTCCGCCATGAACCGCCGGCAGGCTGTCGGGGGCGCCTCCGTGAGCACCCGCAACAGGAGACGAGCCGTTTGCGCGCGAAGCCTATGCCGTTCCCCCTCCTTCTCCTCGCTGTACTCTTGGTCGGCTGCGCCGCGCCGTCGCAACTCGGCCAGACCGACCGGCAGCTTGTCGCCGGCCGGACCTTCGTCGTCACCGGTGCGTCCAGCGGCCTCGGCCGGGGCGCCGCGATCAAGCTCGCGTCCTACGGCGCCAACGTCGTTCTCGCCGCCCGGCGGACGGAGGTGCTGAACGAGGTTGCTGGCGAGGTGCGCGCCTCCGGTGGGCAGGCGCTCGTCGTGACCACCGATGTCAGCCGGCCGGATCAGGTGGAGCGGCTTGCCCAGGCCGCCGTCGACCGGTTCGGCCGCATCGACGTGTGGATCAACGACGCCGCGGTCGGGGCGATCGGGCGCTTCGAGGAGGTCCCGGTCGAGGATCACGCCCGCATCGTCGATGTGAACCTCAAGGGCGTCATCTATGGCAGCCACGCGGCCCTGCGGCAGTTCCGGCGCCAGGGCTTCGGCACGCTGGTCAACATCGCCTCCGTGGAGGGCAAGATACCGCTCGCCTATCACGCCAGCTACGCCGCGACGAAGCACGCGGTCGTGGGGCTCGGCGCCGCGCTGAACCAGGAGCTGCGGCTGAATGGCCCGGAGACGATCAAGGTCGCCACCGTGCTGCCCTGGGCGGTGGACACGCCGTTCTGGGTGCATGCCGCCAACTACAGCGGGGGCACGCCGCGCATGTACACGATGGACGGTCCGCAGGAGGTCGTGGACGCGATTGTCTGGGTCTCGATCCACCCGAGGAAGGAGTACGCCGTCGGCTGGAAGGCGCAGGGCGCGGTCATCGGCGACCAGATCTGGCCCGGCCTCGCCGAGCGCATCGCCGCGGACGTCGTGCACAGGGCGCAGATCGAGACGGCGCCGCCCGCGCCGCCGACCCCGGGCTCGGTGCACGAGCCGATGGCGGCCGGCACGGCGGTCGAGGGCGCCGCCAGGGCGCGGATGGAGCGGGAGGACCAGCAGAGGCGCGAGGGGCTGATTACTCCAGCCGCGCGCCGGACGCCTTGACCGCGGCGGCCCAGCGCTCCTGCTCGGCTGCGATGGACCCGGCGAACTCCACCGGCGTCATCGGCCGGGGCTCGGCGCCGAGGTCGGCGAGGCGGCGGCGCATGTCGTCGGTGGCCAGCGCCGCCAACGCCTCGCGGTTCAGCCGGGCGGTGATCGCCTCCGGCGTGCCGCGCGGGGCAAACAGGCCGAACCAGCTCGTGGCGTCAAAGCCGGGGAAGCCGCTCTCGGCCATGGTCGGCACGTCCGGCAGCACGGCGCTGCGCGCGGCTGACGTGACGGCCAGCGCGCGGAGCTGCCCGCCCTGGATGAACCCGAGGCAGGACGGTAGGTTGTCGAACATCACGTCCACCTGGCCGCTCAGCATGTCCGTCAGCGCCGGCGCGCTGCCACGATACGGCACGTGCGTCATCTTCAGGCCCGCGCGCTGCTGGAACATCTCGCCGGAGAGGTGGATGGAGGTGCCGAGGCCGGAGGACGCCATGAAGGCGCCGCCGGGCTTGGCGCGGGCGAACGCGGCGAACTCGGCGGGCGTGCGGACCGGGATGCGCTCGGGGTTGACGATCATGGCGTTGGGCACGCCGGAGACGAAGGCGATGGGGGCGAAGTCGCGCACCGGGTCGAACGGCATGCGGGCATAGAGGCTGGCGTTGATGGCATGGGTGCCGACCGTGCCCATCAGCAGGGTATAGCCGTCCGGCTCGGCGCGCGCGACGGTGGCGGCGCCGGGGTTGCCGCCGGCGCCGGGCCGGTTCTCCACGATGAAGCGCTGCCCGAGCGCGTTGCCCAGGCGGTCGGCCATCAGCCGGGCCATGATGTCGGTGGTGCCGCCGGCGACGAAGGGCACGATGATGGTGACGGGGCGGGCGGGATAGGCCTGGGCGCGGGCGGCGCCCAGCGGGGCGAGTGCGAGGGGCAGCGCGAGCAGGGATCGGCGGCGGATCAAGGCGGTTCTCCCGGGTTTCTTATCGGCGGACCATAGCAGGGCTCATGGCGCCCCGCGCGTGTTGACATACAGCGCATAGAGCGACTGGCTCGCCGCCATGAACAGCCGGTTGCGCCGGCGGCCGCCGAAGCACAAGTTGGCGCAACGTTCCGGCAGCGCGATGCGGCCGATCGGCTCGCCCTCCGGCGAGAACACCATCACGCCGTCGAACTCAGGGCTGCCCATGCCCCAGCCGCACCACAGGTTGCCGTGCTCGTCGCAGCGGAAGCCGTCCGGCGTGCCCGGCCCGGCGTCGATCAGCACGCGGCGGTTCGCCAGCCGCGCCCCGTCGTCCACCACGTCGTACGCGAGGATGTTGCGCGGCGTGGAGCGGCACTCCACGACATAGAGCCGCCGCTCGTCCGGCGAGAAGGCGAGGCCGTTCGGCCCGTTGATCTCCCCGTCCATCACAGTGGCGCGGCCGTTCGCCGGATCGAGCCGGTAGAGGTTGGCCGGCAGTTCCTGCTCGGCGCGGTCGCCCTCGTAGTCGCCCAGCAGGCCGAAGGGCGGGTCGGTGAACCAGATCGAGCCGTCCGACTTCACGACGACGTCGTTGGGCGAGTTGAGGCGCTTGCCCTCGAACCGGTCGATCAATGTGATGACACTGCCGTCATACTCGGTGCGGCTGACGCGCCGGCCGCCGTGCTCGCAGGTGACGAGCCGGCCTTCTCGGTCGCGGGTGTTGCCGTTGGCGTAGCCGGAGGGCTTGCGGAAGGCGCCGACCGCGCCGGTCTCCTCGTCCCAGCGCAGGATGCGGTTGTTGGGGATGTCGCTCCACAGCAGCGCGCGCATGTCGCCGAACCAGACGGGACCCTCGGCCCAGCGAAACCTGGTGGCGAGGCGCTCCACGGCGGCGAGCGGCAGGCGGAGGCGGGCGAAGGAAGGGTGAAGGTCCTGGACCGCCGGGTCCGGGTAGAACGAGGTGGGCTGCCACATGGAGGTGCTCCTTCTGCGTTGGGCCGTTCCGCCGGCATCTACGCGCGGAAGAACACGAGCGTCACTAGCGCGAACAGCGGCAGCAGCACGGCGCAGGACCAGGCCATGTAGCTGAGGAAGGACGGCATGCGGATGCCGCGCTCGCTCGCGATGGAGCGGACCATGAAGTTGGGCGCGTTGCCGATATAGGTCATGGCGCCCATGAACACGGAACCGGCCGAGATCGCCAGCAGCGTGCGCCA